>VXWP01000005.1:35435-91241 GCA_009835325.1 Gemmatimonadota bacterium
GGTCTGGTGACGGCCGTCAGAAACGGTACCGCGGTTATCACGGCCCGTTCGGGCAGCGCGGCTGCAAATGTGGAAATAACGGTTCGAATACCCAGCCCGGACCGGGAGGTACTTATAGCGTTGTACCATGCCACTGGCGGACCTGGCTGGACGAACAGTACCAACTGGCTCAGCTCGGAACACGTTGGAGAGTGGTATGGCGTGACAACCGACGGGGAAGGACGTGTAACGGGCCTGAACCTGGGGAGCAACGGGCTGCAAGGACCGCTGCCGCCCGAGCTGGTACAACTGAACGGGCTTCGGGGTCTGTCCCTGGAGAATAACCAGCTTTCCGGTTCTGTCATGGCGGAACTGGGCCGGCTTGGAGCGCTTACTCACCTGTATCTTTTCGGCAATCTGTTGACGGGTGCCATCCCTCCGGAACTGGGTCAGTTGGAGAACCTGATTCATCTGTGTTTGAATAGTAACAACCTGACGGGTTCCATCCCTTCAGAACTGGGCGGAATGAAGAATCTGAGGTGGTTGCATCTGCAAGAAAATACAAACCTCTCCGGCCAGATTCCCCTCCCGCTGACCATCCTTGACCTGGACGCGTTGCAGCTGCAGGGAACGCGTGTGTGTATAAATGACGATCCCGTACTGAAAAGTTGGGTAAGTGGAATAACTGACGCACGAGTTGCGGACTGTGAAGGATTCGATCTGGAGCGCATCGCACTGGAAGCGCTCTATCACACGACCAACGGCTCGAATTGGAATAGAGACGAAAACTGGCTGAGTGATGCGCCATTAGCGGATTGGTTCGGCGTGGAAACGGACGAAAGCGGTCGGGTAGTAAGTCTTAAGCTGATCGGAAATGGATTGACGGGACATATACCGCCGGAACTGGCACAACTGTCCAGCTTGACACGGCTGGGTCTCGGTTTTAACGAGTTGACAGGGCAAATACCCACGCAACTCGGATCGCTAAGTAACCTGGCAGTGTTGAATCTGGCATCAAACCATATGGCAGGCAACATTCCGGTTGAACTGGGTAAACTGGCCAACCTCGAGGAATTGAGACTGGATTCAAATTCACTCTCAGGTGAAATTCCTGCCGAACTGGCACGTCTCTCTAACTTAAGGGAACTGTACCTGTCCGATAACCACCTCTCGGGCGGTATTCCTGTCGAACTGGGCCAACTCGAGAGGTTAACGTTATTGTGGCTGGCTAGCAATCGATTGGAGGGCGAAATACCAGAAGAACTGGGTCAGTTAAGCAATCTTGGCGAATTAAGACTTGGTATCAATTCACTCACTGGCGGTATTCCCGCCGAACTTGGCCAGTTAAGATCGCTAAAGGCACTGTCATTAAGTGGGAACCAGTTGTCAGGAGAGATCCCTGTCGAATTGGGGAATTTGACAAACCTTACCGAGTTGATTCTTGAGGCTAATCAGCTTACAGGCAGCATCCCCGCCGAACTGGGCCAGCTTACCAGTTTGAAAGATCTCAAGCTAAACAGTAACCACTTAACCGGCAACATACCGGCAGAAATCGGGCAACTGGCCAACCTGGGAAGGCTGATACTCCATCGAAACCGTTTGACGGGTCGTATTCCCGCTGAACTTGGGGAACTTCCCACACTCTGGGGCCTTTTTCTAACAGACAACTTTCTGACCGGCCCTATCCCCGTAGAATTGGCTAAATCGAGTAATTTGAAATATTTGTATCTCGGAGAAAACGAATCATTGAAAGGTCCACTGCCCAGGGCACTGCTTACTATACCCCTGCATGAACTTGATATTGGAGGAACGCAGTTGTGCCTACCCGTCGATGCCGAATTTCAGTCGTGGTTTATGGACATCCAGAAAGCGCTCGGTGTCAAGCACTGTGATCGAAAACTGGTGACAGTAGACAAAAACGCCTTGATAGCACTGTACCATGCGACCGGCGGGCCGAACTGGGAAAACAACGAGCACTGGCTGAGTAACCAGTCAATCGGCCAGTGGTTCGGCGTCACGACCAATGACGCAGGTCGTGTGGAACAGTTGAGTCTGGAGAACAACAATCTGGATGGTACGCTGCCTGCGGAACTCGGTAGGCTCACTGACCTGCGAGGGTTGCGAATCGATGGCAATCTTCGTCTATCGGGTTCACTGCCTCGCGAACTCACCGGGTTATTCATGGATACGTTGCAACTGAATGGAACGCAACTGTGTGTACCAACCGTGGTCGCGTTTCAAACATGGATAGAACAGATTGCACACAAGAGCGGAGTCGTAAATTGCGATGAGAACACGACTACGCGGGACAAAACAGCGTTGGAAGAACTGTTTCACATGACAGGCGGACAGTACTGGACGAACAACACGAACTGGCTGAGCGACGCGCCACTCGACGACTGGTACGGGGTGACAACCGACGCTGAAGGACGCATTACAATACTCGATCTGTCCAGAAACGGTCTTGCAGGTACGCTACCAGCCGAGTTGGGAGAACTCACGCATCTCACCTCACTGTCGTTCAGTGAAAACAAGCTGTCCGGCGCTATTCCCGTCGAACTGGCAAATCTATCCAATCTTGCTGATTTGGATCTCGGATACAATCAGATGTCGGGAGGAATCCCTTCGGAACTCGGACGCTTGTCCAAACTCGTATTTCTGGATCTGACGGGAAATCAGCTTATTGGTATCATTCCAGGGGAACTGGGACAACTGACGGAACTCTACAGGTTGCGGTTAGGTGAGAACCGGTTGACGGGCGAAATCCCCGCGGAACTCGGCGATGTTGTAAATCTGCGCATTTTAGCGCTGTATAAAAACCAGCTTACGGGCGGTATTCCACCCGAACTGGGACAGCTTGCTCACCTGGAAGAGAAGTTTCTATACGACAATCGGCTGGAAGGGAATATCCCCGCTGAACTCGGTCGTCTCAGCAAGCTTAGATGGATGTATCTATTTAACAACCAACTGACGGGTAGCATACCCGGTGAACTTGGACGACTTTCTGATCTCTCGATACTGGATGCAGGACACAACAGACTGACGGGCGAATTACCCGCCGAGTTTGGCAACCTCGAGAACTTGAAAACGCTCAAGTTAAACAACAACTCGGGCATGCACGGACCACTACCCCTGACGCTCACCCAACTTGAACTGAACACCCTGTTTTTGGACAACACGCAGTTCTGCGCACCCAATGATCCCGCGTTCCAGCTGTGGTTCCAGGACATCGAAAGCCACGGTGATATAGCGACATGTCTTCCGGCCATGAACCCCAAGGTATATCTGACCCAGACTGTGCAATCTTTCAAACGACCAGTTCCCCTTGTCGAGGGGAAGGCTGCCCTGCTGCGTGTGTTCTTCGAAACAGAGGAAGCAGTCCTGAGCAGGCCACCGGTTCGAGCCGCCCTTTACCTGGATGACCACCTGGTTCATGACGTAGTCATACCAGCCGGTCCGGTTAAGATCCCTATCGAAATTGACGAAGGATCGATCGAGCAATCAGCGAATGCACTGGTGCCCGCATCGGTGGTCAAACCGGGTTTGCAGTTAGTGGTCGATATGGGTGACGACGGTGTTCCGGGACCTGGGTTGGATATAGTAGATCGCGTCCCTGAAACGGGGAGAATGGATTACGATGTACGGTCTGTACCGGACTTCAACTTGACCCTGGTTCCCTTGTTGTGGATGGAGAATCCGGAATTTGAAGTTGTCACCAGAACCGAAGATCTAGGCCCGAATGACGATCTATTCCGACTGACAAGAGACTTGCTGCCTGTAAAGGAGTTTCAACTGGACATACACGATCCCGTATATACCTCATTTAGGCCAGTGCTCGATTTCGGCACTCAGATACTATCAGAGATAGAGGCGCTTCGGGTATTGGAGGGGAAACCAGGTCACTTCATGGGCATCTGGGTTGAAACGGGCTTTGGAGTAGCGAAAATGAGAGGACTCAGTAGCGTAGCTAGTTTAGAAGGCTCTATAATGGCGCATGAACTGGGCCACAATATGAGCCTTGGACATGCTCCATGCGGAGTAGCTCCCAACCCGGACAGGTTATTCCCCAATGCGGATGGTTCAATTGGCGCCTGGGGATATGATCATCTTAGTGGTGAATTAAGACATCCGTCAAGTCCTGACATAATGAGTTACTGTTTGCAAAATGTCTGGATCAGCGACTACCATTTCAAGAAGGCAGTCGACTACCGTACTTATGAAGAGGAAGCTATGCTCTACTCAGCTTTGTCCGCACCGACGAAGAGCCTGCTGCTCTGGGGCGCGCTGAGCAAAGGCGGCGACCTGGCGCTTGAGCCTTCCTTCGTGGTCGAAGCTCCACCGGTGCTTCCGCAAGGCGATGGTCCATACAGACTCGCAGGCGAAGATGTGGACGGCCGCATCCTGTTCACGCTGGATTTCGACATGAGTGAGATCGCAGACGGCGACGGGGACAGAAGCTTTGCCTTCGCGGTACCCGTAAGCTCGAATTGGCGTGACAGGCTGGTGCGCATTTCGCTTTCCGGCCCTGAGGGATATGTGGAGATGGCCAGAGACGGCGGCCGATCGACCGTACTGTTGCGAAATCAGTCTGATGGACAGGTCAGAGGATTTATGCGAGGCTGGCCGGAGACGGGGGCGACTGTGCGTGGTGCGCGCCGCGTATTGCCCGAACCGGGACTCGATGTAATGGTGAGTCCGGGCATCCCCAATCCGGCTGACTGGTAACGTCAGCTACGGATCGTAACATGAGTGTTTCCTATAGATTAACAGCATGCAAGAAAAGAACTCCAGTTTGAATCACTTTCAGGAAGTCATCTACGGCCGGAACCCGGTCAGGGCGGCCCTGCAGGCGGGCCGGAGCCTCAACCGGATCTACATCGCCGAAGGAGTCGCGCGCCAGGACGTGGCCGACATACTGGACCTTGCCCGGAAACGGGGCGTCGTGTTCCAGTTCACCGAACGCCGCCGGCTGGACCGCCTGACCGAAGGCAGGCACCAGGGGGTCGTCGCCACGGTGGCCGGCCATCAGTACGCCGAAATGGCGGATATCCTGGCCTCGGCCCGCAGGTCCGAATCTCCCCCCTTCCTCGTCCTGCTGGACGGCATACAGGATCCCCACAACCTGGGCGCGATCATTCGCACCGCCGACGCGGTTCGCACCGACGGCGTCGTGATACCCCGTCGAAACGCGGCGGGATTGACCGCCGCCGCGGTCAAGGCTGCCGCCGGGGCCAGCGAGCACGTTCCGGTCGCGCGGGTGGCGAACATGAACCACGCCATTCAGGCGCTTCGCGAAGCGGGCGTCTGGCTCGTGGGCCTCGCGGCGGACGGTCCTACGCTTTTCAGCAAAATGGACTATACCGTCCCCGTGGCGCTCGTCATAGGCGGCGAGGGCAAGGGACTGAGGCCCCTGGTCCGGCGCAACTGCGACGAAGTGGTGCGGCTTCCGGTCGCCGGGCACGTGGATTCGCTCAACGCCTCCGTGGCGGCGGCCCTTGTGTTGTACGAGGTCTTTCGCCAGCGCCGGGATATAGCGGACGGGTAAATCCGTTGACACGGTTGCTTCGCGGCGTTATGCTACCGCCCTGTGTTTTTTGGCGAAAAGACCGGTGAGCGGGACGGAAAAGAGCAATGGAATATAGTAAAGGAAAACAGTAAAGGAGCACGGTAGCGTTATGGCGAAACACGTATACTACTTTGGCGGCGGCGAGGCGGATGGATCGGCGGAATTCCGGGAGCTTCTGGGCGGCAAGGGCGCCAATCTGGCCGAGATGAGCCACCTCGGCATTCCCGTGCCCGCGGGCTTCACCATCTCAACGGTGATATGCACCTATTTCTACGACCACGACCATCGGTACCCGGCGGAACTTGACGAACAGATCCAGCAGGCGATGGCGCAGGTCGAGGGCGTCATGGACGCCGGTTTCGGCAGCTCGGAAAACCCGCTGCTGGTTTCCGTCCGGTCCGGGTCCCGTTCTTCCATGCCCGGCATGATGGACACCATTCTGAATCTCGGCCTGAACGATGCCACCGTCGAGGGACTGATCGCGCAGTCGGGTGACGAACGCTTCGCCTACGACAGCTACCGGCGATTCGTACAGATGTACGGAGACGTGGTCATGGGCGTGCGTCCGGCGGACGATGAGGATCACGATCCCTTCGAGGCATTGCTGGAACGCAGGAAGGCCCGCGCCGGCGTCACGGAGGACATGGAACTCGGGGCCGCCGACCTCAAGGCGCTGGTCGCCGAGTTCAAGGCCGAGATCAAGGCGCGCACGGGCGCCGACTTTCCTGACGATCCCCGCGAGCAGCTCTGGGGCGCTATCGGGGCTGTGTTCGGCTCGTGGAACAACGAACGC
Source organism: Gemmatimonadota bacterium (assembly GCA_009835325.1). Classification (NCBI taxonomy): domain Bacteria; kingdom Pseudomonadati; phylum Gemmatimonadota; species Gemmatimonadota bacterium. The sequence continues at coordinate 41,774 of VXWP01000005.1, forward strand.
GCCGTGGTGTACCGGAAGTTGAACGACATCCCGGATGAATGGGGCACCGCCGTCAACGTGCAGGCCATGGTCTACGGCAACATGGGCGACGACTGCGCCACGGGGGTCGCCTTCAGCCGCGATCCCGCGACCGGCGAGAAACGGTTTTACGGCGAATACCTCATCAACGCCCAGGGCGAGGACGTCGTGGCGGGCATTCGCACCCCCCGGCCCATCGAGCAGCTTCAGGGCGAGATGCCGGACGCCTATCATCAACTGGTAGAGATCTGCGATACGCTGGAGTCCCATTACAGGGATATGCAGGATATCGAATTCACCATCCAGCGCGGCAAACTGTGGATGCTGCAGTGCCGCGTCGGGAAGCGTACCGGTTTCTCCGCGATCACGATCGCGGTGGACATGGTCAGGGAAGGGCTCATCGACGAGCAGGAAGCCCTGCGGCGCGTGGAACCCGACCAGCTCGACCAGCTATTGCGCCCCGTATTCGATGTGGAGGAAAAGCGCCGCGCGGAGCAGGAGGGTCGGGTGTTGGCCCGGGGCCTCAACGCCGGTCCGGGCGCCGCATCGGGCAAAGTGGTGTTCAACGCCACCGATGCCGAGTCCTGGGCGGACCGCGGCGACCCGGTCATCCTGGTCCGTATCGAGACGTCGCCCGAGGACATACGCGGCATGAACGCCGCTGTGGGTATCCTGACCGCCCGGGGCGGCATGACGAGCCACGCGGCGCTTGTCGCCCGCCAGATGGGCAAGGTCTGCGTCGCCGGCTGCGGAGAGCTGGATATCGACTACGCCGCCCGTCAGATGCGCGTCGGCGAACAGGTCATCGCCGAAGGAGACTATATCTCCATCGACGGGTCCACCGGGGAGGTCATGGCCGGCGCCATTCCGACTATTCCCTCCGAAGTGCTGCAGGTCCTGTTGCAGAAATCCATGTCGTCCGAGCATTCGGAGGTCTATCAGCGGTACGAAAGCCTGATGGCCTGGGCCGACCGGAACCGCCGGCTTAAGGTGCGGACCAACGCGGACCAGCCCGATCAGTCGGCCACCGCGCGCGCCTTCGGCGCCGAGGGCATCGGCCTCTGCCGGACCGAGCACATGTTCTTCGAGGAAGACCGGATCGATTCCGTCCGGGAGATGATCCTGGCCGATGACGAAGCCGGACGCCGGAAGGCGCTGGCCCGGCTGCTGCCGATCCAGAGAAGCGACTTCACCGGGATATTCGAAGTCATGGACGGTTACCCCGTCACCATCCGCACGCTCGACCCGCCCCTGCACGAGTTCCTGCCCCACGAGGACGAGGCCATCGGGCAGCTCGCCGCGCAGACCGGCGTGCCGGTGGAGCGTTACCAGCGCAAGCTGGAGGACCTGCGGGAGGCCAACCCCATGCTCGGACACCGTGGGTGCAGGCTCGGTATCGCCTACCCCGAGATCACCGAGATGCAGGCCCGGGCGATTTTCGAAGCCGCGAGCGACTGCGTGAAACGCGGCATCCAGGCCATCCCGGAGATCATGATCCCCCTGGTCGGCCACATCAACGAGCTGCGTCTGCAGGCCGAGGTCGTCCGCCGGACGGCCCGGGAAGTACAGTCGGAGACCGGCGTGGAGGTGGACTACCAGATCGGTACCATGATCGAGCTGCCGCGGGCGGCGCTGACCGCCCACGAGATCGCGGAGGAAGCGGAGTTCTTCTCCTTTGGGACGAACGACCTGACGCAGACTACTTTCGGACTCTCCCGCGACGACGCGAGGTTCATCCCCGATTACCTGCATGCCGAGATCTGGCCGGAAGACCCCTTCGTGAGCATTGACGGCAGCGGCGTCGGAGAACTCGTGAAAATCGGCGTCGAGCGCGGCCGTGCCACGCGGGACGGCATGAAGGTGGGCATCTGCGGCGAGCACGGCGGCGATCCCGCCTCGGTAGAATTCTGCCACGGCGTGGACCTGGACTACGTCAGCTGCTCTCCGTACCGCGTGCCCATCGCCTGCCTGGCCGCGGCCCGGGCGGCGCTGTCCGACCAGGCACCCTGAATCATGTGGGAACTCTTCTGGCGATTCCTGGCACTGGGATGCATCAGCTTCGGCGGTCCCGTCGCACACCTGGGGTACTTCCGGACCGCCTTCGTGGACCGGTTGAAGTGGCTTGACGAAGCCTCCTACGGCCGGCTCGTCGCCCTGAGCCAGTTTCTTCCCGGTCCATCTTCCAGTCAGGTCGGCTTTGCCATTGGATACCAGCGGGCGGGGGTAGCCGGCGGCGTCGCCGTGTTCCTGGGGTTCACGTTGCCGTCCTTCGTCCTCCTGTACCTGCTTGCCATCGCCGGGAGCACGGTGACGGACACGGTCTACTTCGGCGGATTCGTCAAGGGACTGAAACTGCTGGCCGTGGTCGTGGTCGCCGATGCCGTGCTGGGCATGTATTCTACCTTCTGCCGGCGCCGGCTCGCAGGGGCGATCTGCATTCTGACCGCGTCGGCCCTGCTGGTCGCCCCTGCGATGGCGACCCAGTTCGCGGTCCTGGCGGCAGGCGCGCTGGCCGGCTGGCGCTTTCTGCGCGCGCCGGAGGCGTCGCCCGGCGGGCGGCTTCGTTTCTCCTGGCTGCCGCTGACGCTCTTCTTTCTGCTCCTCATCGGTCTTCCGCTCCTTGCGAGTCTGTCGCCGGACCTCGATCTGCTTTCCCGGTTCTACCAGGCCGGGAGCCTGGTATTCGGCGGTGGACACGTGGTCCTGCCGCTGCTCCAGCAGACCGTGGGCGACGCGCTGCCCATCGATCGTTTCCTGCTCGGTTACGCCGCCGCCCAGGCCATTCCGGGCCCCATGTTCGCCATGTCGGCGTTCCTGGGCGCCGGCATGAGCCCGGATCACGCGCTGGCCGGCGCGTTGATCGCGGTCCTCGGGATTTTCCTTCCGGGATTCCTGTTGATCCTGTCCTTCCACGACACCTGGGAAACCCTGGCGCGGAAGCCGGGCGCCGCGGGTGCGGTGGCGGGGGTCAACGCGTCGGTGGTCGGACTCCTGCTGGCCGCGCTCTACCAACCCGTGTTCGTCAACGCCGTCTTCTCGCCCCTGGATCTCGCGCTCGCCATCATCGGGTTCTTCCTGCTCAGGGTGTTGCGCCTGCCGATCCTGGCGCTGGTCGCGTTCTTCGCCGCGGCAGGAGTGTTGGCGGCCGTCTCGGGTTGAAGAGCCAGGTGACTGGACGGACGGCCACTTCCACACGGCCATCTATCCTGTCTGATGTCGGTGGTACGGAGCAGTGGATAAGGCACTGGCGAGTGTTACCGGGCAGAGCGCTTAAGACCAGGCCTCGCATCCGCCGAACGCCATGTGCTTTCCTGCTTCGTACGTGGGGAACTTCCGGTAGGTGTTGATCCCGGAAGCGGGATCACCGCGGAAAAGGAACAGGCACGGCCAGTCTCGCGTGACGCGCGTCGTCGCGGGCATGTACTGGATCGAGCCGCCACGCCGCCACACGTCGCTCTTGTTCGGATCGGATCCATGCAGCAGCAGCGGATGATGGACCGAGACGTCGCCGGGGGCCAGCGCCAGGTCGACCGCCTGGTTTTCGTCGAAGACGTCCGGATCGGCCTGGTTAAGGATGTAGTTTTCTTTTCTCTCCGGGGAGTGGTTGAGCAGACCGGATCGGTGCGATCCGGGGATCACGCGTACACAGCCGTTGGAGGTCGTCGAGCCGGTCACGGCGAACCAGATGGTGATGACGTCCATGGGCTCGAGGGGCCAGTAGTGTCCGTCCTGGTGCCAGAGGACCCCCTTGCCCTTGCGGGGCGGCTTGCAGATGTAATCGGCCGCGAAGAGGGCCACGTCGGGACCGACCAGGGCTTCCGCCACGTCCAGCAGGCGTCGATCGCTCAGGAAACGGACCCAGAAGGGGTCGTCGGCAATGAGCCAGTGTCCCAGCGATTCCGGGGGCAAGTCGGGGTGACGGACCATCAGCCAGTCGATATGCCGGTCGATTTCACGAAGCAGATCGGTCGGAAGGACATCCCGCACGATGACGAATCCATCCCGGTCGTAGTCTTCCCGGATACCTTTCAGATCGGGAAAAGTGTATTCGGACATGCGGCTGGCACTCCGGCGGAGGCGGTCGCCTTTACGGTTTCAGCGGACGGTGATCCGGATTCGGAAAATCGAATATGGCATACACTGACTATGTCGGTTAAATTAGAATACTACACAAGGGACAATTCGACTGGATCCGAACGCATCCATGTGCGCTCAACGTAAATGACCATGCAACGTATCACCATAATCGTATCGCTGATCCTGTTTCTTCCGGTCTCGGAACTCTCCGCCCAACGCGTCAACTCCATCGGCGTCGAGATGCCCGAAGACGCGGCGCCGCCGGAGCATCAGCGGCTGCGGTTTTTCGAGATGGACGGGACGTACATGGAGTGGTTCAAGACCATTTACAAGCGCAGCCCGGCCACCAACCTCATCTCCGAGCCGCTGGTCCGCCAGGACCACAACTACGACCTGGTGCCAGCCGCCGCGAAGTCCTGGGAGGCCACGCCGGACGGCAATACGTGGCTCTTCCACCTGCGGTCCGGGATGCAGTGGGACGACGGCCGGCCCTTCACCGCCCGTGACTACGTCTTTACCTTCCGCCGGGGAGCGGATCCGGACAATGCCTACGACTTCGAATGGCACTACCGCATCATCAAGAACTGGAGCGACGTTGTCGGCCGGCGGCTTCCCGTGGATTCGCTGGGCGTGGAGGCGATAGACGATACGACGCTGGCCGTCCATACCGAGCAGCCGGTCCCCTACCTGCCCTTCAACCTCATTATGAGTTGGGCTTCGCCGAAGCACGCGGTGGCCAAGTACGGCGAAGAATGGTCAACCCGGGCGGAGACCCATATTTCGTCCGGCCCCTTCAAGGTTACGGAATGGCGCAAGAACGAGATCATCATCCTGGACGCCAACCCGATGTACCGGGGATCTATGCCGCCCCTGCTCGACCAGGTGATCATCCGGGTGTTCTCCCAGTCGGCCGTGCCGCTTATGCTCTCGGCTTATACAGCCGACGAGGTGGACATGATCCTCCTGAACGGGCAGGCGGCGCTCGGACGGGTCAAGAGCGACCCTGTGCTCCGCCATGAATTGCATTCCATGGTCAACTTCGTCACGTTCTACATGACCATGGATACGTATAATCCGCCTTTCGACGATCTGCGTGTCCGGCAAGCCTTCGCCCACTCCATCGACCGCACGGCCCTGACGGATTCCGCCCTGAAGGACGTGGGCGTGGCGGCCTACAGCATGCTGGCGCCCGGTTTCCCCGGCGCGAAACCGGAGGTCTTCCGCCATATGCTGCCCTACGATCCCGAACGGGCCAGGCAGTTGCTGGCCGATGCCGGATACCCCGACGGCAAGGGCTTTCCCCAGGTCGATATCTGGATCCGCACCCATGACTACCAGGCCACCCGCTTGCCCGCGGAGGCCATCCAGGCGATGATCGCCGAAGCGCTGAACGTACGGGTAGGGGTCAGGGTCATCGAACGAAAGGTGTTCACCGACGGCCTCAACAACCACGAGGTGACGCTGGCACTGGTGGCCTACAGCCAGGATTTCCCCGATCCGGCCAACCTGCTCGGGCTCTGGCGGTCCAGGGGACGCCATGCATGGCACGACGACACCTTCGAAAGGCTGATTCACGAGGGCAACGAGTTCATGGGGCCGCCCGAGGAAAGGTACGCCATCTACCACGCTGCCGAACGCAGGCTCGTGGAGAACGTGGGCGGCATCTTCCTCTGGTTCCCCGTGGAGCACCGCCTGTGGAAACCGGATTTCCACAGCCCTACCCTCCAGCCCAACCGCCTCGGAATGGAGGTCTGGTCCAACCTGACCTGGATGAACGGGTATTTCAGGGATACGGATCGTGACGCGGCGGATCAGCCGCGCAACCGCGGTCTCTGGGACTGGCTCAAGTCCGCCCTGGACTGATTTGACCGGCCGACCAGGCTGAACAGACTGACCAGGCTGAACAGACTGACCAGGCTGACTAAGCTGACCGCAAGCTCGCAAGCAGTGTTAGCAGTCTACTTCAGGGGACTTGAAAAACCTTTCAGCGCTTCCTCGTCGATCAGGACACCCAGTCCGGGCCGATCCGTTACGGGAAACGCGCCGCCCGTGGGCTTCGGGGCTTCCAGCGCATAGCGGCACCGCGTGGGAAAGGACTCGTGGCCGTGTTCCATGACCAGGAAGTTGGGGATGGCCGCGGACAGCTGGATGGTCGCGGCGGTGGCGAGCACTCCACCGCCCCCTATGTGGGGTGACACGGGGATATTGTAGGTCTCCGCGAGCACGGCGATGCGTTTCCCCTCGGTCAGCCCCGTTCGCCCGATATCCGGCATCACCACGTCGCAGGTCCTTCGGTCGAAGGCTTCCTTCATCTCGAACCGGGTGCGGTACCACTCACCGTTGGCGACGTGCATGTCCAGTGCCCGGGTCACCTCCGCATGACCCGCCAGGTCTTCGGGCAGGGTTGGCGCCTCCAGCCAGTAGATGTCCAATGCTTCCAGTTCCCGGCCCAGCCTGATCGCCCCGCCCACGTCGAATTCGGTATGCACGTCCACCATGACGGAGATGTCCGGACCGACGCGCTCGCGGACGGCCCTGGCGATGGCGACGGTACCGGCGCGGTCCCTGGACGGGGACAGTTTCAGTCCGCGGTAGCCCGCGGCCACGAGTCTTTCGGCCCGGTCCGCCGCGGTGGCGGGGTCGCGGCCGGCGCATCCCGAGTAGATTTCGACCCGGTCCCGGAACCGTCCCCCAAGCAGTTTATGGACCGGCAGGTCCAGCGCTTTTCCTTTCAGGTCCCACAGGGCGATATCGCACGCGGCGAGGGCGTCGACGTAGAAACCGGTCGGATGTCCCCTTTCCCGCATGCCGTCGTAGAGTTGCTGCCACAGGAACTCCACGTCGAAGGGGTCCGCGCCGATCAGAACGGGACGGCACAGGTTCTCCACGATGGTCCGCGTCGTATCGGGCAATATGGGACTCTGCCCTTCACCGTAGCCGACCAGGCCCTCTTCGGTCGAGACGCGCACCACCAGGGTCTCGTGCATGTCGGACTTGAAGGCATGCCTGTTTTCCGGGATGAAATACGGTGAGGAAGCACCGGGTTCGGGGGATACGCCGTGTGCTCCCGGTCCGGTCGCTCCCGAGCCGTCCGTTCCCTGGCTTACACGCAATTCCTGGCCGGCTTCTCTCGGGATTCGTACCGCGAAAGCTTCGACGTTCGATATTTTCATCATCTCAATCCTCCGGTCGCTCGCCGGCCGGCGCCATCTTCACCAGCCTGGGTTCGAAGCGGGCCACCACCTCCACCAGGTCGGTCTGCGCCGCCATCACTGCTTCGATATTCTTGTATACGAAGGGGACTTCGTCGAGACCGGCGGACATAAGCGTGACGCCTTTCTCCCGAAGCAGCCGGTTGGCGTCCTGCCAGTTCAGGCTCCGGATCGCCCGTTTCCGGCTCATCACGCGGCCTGCGCCGTGGGCGGCGGAGTTCATCGACGCACGATTGCCCTTTCCGCGGACCACGAAGGCCGGACTCGCCATCGAGCCGGGTATGATGCCCAGTACGCCCGGGCCTGCCGGCGTAGCGCCCTTGCGATGTACGATTGCTTTCCGGTCAGGTCTACGGCCGTGCAGGTCGGACTGGCCGTGCAGGCCGGACTGGCCGTGCTGGTCGCGCTGACCGGACCGGCCGGGGACGGCGATCTTTTCCTTCCACGCGAAATTGTGGTGGTTCTCCAGGTCCAGCAAAACTTCCGCACCGAGGTGGCCGGCCATGTGCCGGTGTATACATGCGTGGTTGGCCTCCGCGTAATGGCCCATAAGCTCCATGGCCGCCCAGTATTCCTGTCCCGGCTCGGTGTCCAGGTCCAGCCAGGCCAGGTGCCGCTGTTCCCGGGACAGTTCGGGGCGCATGGACATGGCCAGCCTGCTGTAATAGGAGGCGACCATGGCGCCGGTCCCCCGGCTTCCGCTGTGGGAGAGCAGGGCGAGGTAGGTGCCAGTATCGAGCCTATTCAACGGCTCATTCAACGTCAGTTCGCCGAATTCGACGAAATGGTTGCCGCTCCCGCTGGTGCCCAGTTGGCTCCAGGCCTTGTCCTTCGCTTTTTTGGTCACGGGAGAGACGGACCAGTTCCGGTCGAGGACCGGGTGGTTCCGGCGCTTCTTGAATCGGGCCCCCACGCCGAAGCGCGTCTCCGCCGAGATGGCCTTCTTCAGGCGGTCCGTACCCCGGTCGTGCCGCAGCGTGCCCAGCGGCAGGTCCAGGACGGTCAGTTTCATCCGGCAGGCGATGTCGACGCCCACGGCGTAGGGAATGACCGCGTTGTCCGTGGCCAGCACGCCGCCGATGGGCAGGCCGTAACCCACGTGGGCGTCCGGCATCAGCGCGGCGGCCACGGCCACGGGAAGCGCACAGGCCCGCTCCATCTGCTGGATCGACTGCTCGTCCAGGTCCCGTCCCCACTGCCGGTAGGGTATGCGATCTGCCAAAGCGGTCATGTCCTCTCAGAAGCCGGCAATCTGGCGTCCGCTGAAGGTGAGCCGGAACATGAGCCGTTCGTAACGCGTGTCGTCAAAGGGCGTCGGGGCGTGCAGCGTGCACCGGTTGTCCCAGACCACCAGGTCGCCCGGACGCCACCCGTGCATGTAGGTGTAATCTTCTCCGGTCGCGTGGGCCTGCAGATCGTTCAGCAGCGCCGATCCCTCCGCGGGCGACATCCCTTCGACGGATTCTATGTGGCAAAGGGGCAGGTAGAGGGATTTTCGACCGGTCTCCGGGTGTCGCGCGACCAGGGGCCGGACGATCGGGGGAAACTGTGCCAGTAGTGCTTCACTTAGTGGCGGGCGATGCGGATTCTTCTTCCTGAGCAGTTCGTTGAGATGGTTGTAGGAATGGACGGTCCGGATGGAATTGGTGCGTGCTTTGACTTCGTCCGGCAGGTGCTCGTAGGCCGCGGTCATGCCCGCGAAGCCCGTTTCCCCGCCCTCGGGGGGCGTGCGGATGCAAAACAGGCAGGATCCGACGGGCTGGGGATGGCGGAATGAATCGTCCATGTGCCACAGCAGCGGCGGCGGGTCCGCCTGGATGAAGAGCGCGGTGTACTTTCCGTTCTCCTTCGCGTTCCCGATGCGCAGGATGTCGGGGAACCCCGGAACCAGGAAGGCCGGATCATATTTCTCGTTGCCCTCGGGTGTCCCGAACCGGGTTACGAACCGGCGGAGATGGGAGGGTTCGATATGTCCCTGGTTACGGATGACCACCAGTCCGCCTAACGCGTGAAAAGCGTCCACGGCTTCCTTGACCATGGCTTCATCGAGCCGTGCGAGGTCCACGTCTCCGAGTTCGGCACCGAACCCGGACCGGGTCAGCGAAGTGTATCCGGACGTTTCAGCCATACCGGAAGGGTATCCTGGATCAGCGCAGTTTTCCGCGGCCGAGAATGGGCCAGACCGTCTCGACGACTCCGTTGCGGATCCCGTAGAGGTGGTCGTGGAGGAACAGGGTGACGTCGGTGTAGGCCACCATGAGATCTAGTTTGTCCCCGACGGCGATCTCGTGATTCGGGTCGGTGAAGGTCACGGTCCCGTGTTCCGCGGACATGCGCACGCTCTCCACGTCATCGACGCCCACCGGCATGGGCATGCCGAACCACGCGGGCACCGTCTTGAACCCGGCGTCCACGATCAGCCGGTCCGGTTCGGGGCGGCTGGTGACCGTGACGTGCACGAAGATGGCGGGGTCGGTCCGAACCCCCCACAGGGTGTACATCACGTCGTTGAAGATCGCGCCGCCGGCCTGGATCTCGGTGATCCCTTCCAGGTCGGGCGTGACCGACAGGGTGCCGCTTCCTCCGCCGCTCACGATATCGCAGGGCAGTCCCGCGGCCCGGCAGCGCTGTGCGGAGTCCACGAGATCTCCCACGGCCCGCCTGATCTCCCCGTGTTTCCAGTCGGAGTCTTCGTCCACGCAGGCGTGACCCTCCCAGGCCATGACCCCCCGGAAACGCAGGCCGGGGGTCTGGTGGACCTTCCGGGCAAGCTCGACGACCGGTTCGCCGGGCCGGACGCCGGCCCGCTCCATGCCCGTGTTCAGTTCGACGAGCACGCCGACCTCGACGCCGGTTTCCACCGCAGTGCGGCCCAGTTCCTCCAGCGTGGCGTCGCTGTCGACGGCGACCTTCACGTCCGCTTGCCTGCAGAGACGAGCCAGGCGGATGTATTTCGGCGGTCCGACCACCTGGTTGGCGATGAGGACGTCCTCGACTCCGCCCGCGGCCATGACCTCGGCTTCACCGAGCTTGGCGCAGGTGACGCCGATGGCGCCGGCCTTCAGCAACATGTGGGCAATCGCCGGGATCTTGACCCCCTTGATGTGCGGGCGCCAGTCCACGCCGGCTTCCTTCAGCCGATGCCCCACGGTGCGGATGTTGTTTTCAAGACGATCCAGGTCAACCCAGAGGACCGGGGTGTCCAGATCTTCCTTGCGCGTTCCGATCTCGTCCAAAGTTTGATCCCTCACTAGGTTCACCACGGGCCTTACGCGGTGTGGGTCTCCGGCAGACCAGGGCAAAAAAGACATAGCTCACGAGATTTCGTCGGTTATCACCGACTGAACATTTTGTACCATGTCGGCGAGAATACGTCAAGGATGTTCAGAGACCCCATTGCCAATATACGGAGGACATCATGGAGATTGCAGGACTTCTGATCCAACCGGCCGTTTTGCTGGCGGCCTTCGTCTTCTTCTGGCGGGAAGCCAAGGCAGGACGCCAGGAGCTGAAGGTCGAACTGAAGGTCGAGATGCAGAACATGGAAACGCGTATGCAGAACATGGAAACGCGTATCCGGGAAGACATCGGGAAGATGGAGCACCGGATCGCCCGGATCGAAGATATCATGCTCAGTCAAAAACAGACTTCATAACCACAATATCTGAAGAGAGGCGGGACTATGGAAAGCGGAACGCCAGGGAGATCTGAAACAACGAGCAGTCCGTTATCCCTGGTACCGGACGTCTTTGAAGGGTGAAACCAACGGGGCGTCCGGGCAATGCAGCCGGCCGTTCACGACCCATCCGCAGTTTCGCGCCTCGAGTTCAGACACGAGATATCCCTCCCACTGCTCCAATTCCTTTTCATAGGCCGGGTCGCTCACCAGGTTGCGGCACTCGCCGGGGTCCTCGTCCAGGTCGAAGAACTGCTTCTGATCGATTCGCGGCAGCCAGATGAACTTCCGGTGGCCGTCGGTCACGTACTGCATCTCCTGTTCGGGCGCGTAGCACCAGCAGTGCTCGCCGTGCAGGTAGTCTCGCCAGCCTTCGGTTTTGCCCCGCATCAGTGGGAGGAGGCTTTGTCCTGTCACTGTGGGCGGCACGTCCAAGCCAGCCGCGTCCAGGATCGTGGGCATGATGTCGCGGAGTTCGGCCACGCCGTCCGGAACGGGTGCCTTGACCTCTTCATTCCAGGCAGGCGGCGGGCAGACGATCAGCGGAATCCTCGCGCTCCCCTCGTAGGCGTAGGTCTTGCGCCAGAGATGGTGGTCGCCCACCATGTCGCCGTGGTCGGATGTGAAGATGACCCAGGTGTTGGACCAGGCCTCCGGCTCGTGCCGCTCCATCCAGTTCTTGAGCCGGCCGATCTGCGTGTCGATGAAGGAAATCTCCCCGTAGTACCCGGACCTGCCGCGATGGATGCGTGCGGCCGACTGCTTCCCGTGCCATGCGTTCAGGTCCGTGGCGTCGAAGGGCACGTCGTGCATGTCCGCCCAGTCGCCGATGTACGGCGGCGGGGTTTCCCGGTCGTGGTAAAGGTCGAAGTACCATGCGGGCGGCACGTACGGCGAATGGGGCCGGGCGAAGCTGATGTTGAGGAAGAAGGGTTTCACGCGGTCGCGCCGCGCGATGTGATGGATCGCCCTGCTCATGGTCCAGGCCGTCGGATGGAGGTATTCCTCTGTATGCCACGGACGACCGATCCACGAGTTCCAGTTGACCCCGTGATCGTCCGGCGTGATATCGCGCCGTTTCTCCCGGTCGAACCACTGGCGGTATTCGTCCCGCAGGCCCTGGGCGATCAGCCGGCCGGATTCGTCCAGTTCCGCTGACTGGAAGCCCATGTCCGCGCGCTGCGGCGTGAAGTGGCCCTTCCCGACCAGGTGGGTGGCATATCCCGCGTCCGCCAGCGTGCCGGCCAGGGTATGGGGGAAGTCGTTGGGTATCGGCCCCTGTCCCCGCCCCATGCCGAGGACGCCCGTGTGCCACTGGTCCATGCCGGTCATCACGGTCGAACGGGCGGGAATGCAGGAAGGGACCGCCGTGTAGGCGTGGGGAAACCGCGCGCCCCGTGCGGCCAGGTGGTCCAGGTTGGGTGTTTCCGCTACCGGATGTCCGTCGCAGCTCATGCAGTCGCCGCGCATCTGGTCCGCCATGATGAAGATGACGTTGGGACGGGACATGGTTTTCTGCTCCTGAATGACGCGCTCCTGGATGACGCGGAGTCCGGCAATGAGCCCGGCGGATGGGATTCATAACTTACGTGTCCCGTGTTTGCTGTCAAGATCGGAAGCCTTCCTCACATCACGGTAAATGACTACGGTATACGACTACCGTTAAGCCGTTAATCCCCTTGACATTGGGGCGGTCTCCTCCACATTTCATGCAGGGCAGGGCCGTCGATATTCGAGACCTCGGGATCCCGTCAAAGGAGGCATGCGCACATGGCTGCGCGCGACAAACCCATATCAGATGATGAGCGGGCATTCTGGGCGGACATACGGCGCCAGTTCTACCTCGAGGACGGCGTGACATTTCTCCAGGGCGGCTCGGTGGGTCCATCGGCGAGACCGGTCATCGAGCAGGTGATCGATTGGCTGCGGCAGGTGGAGGAGAACCCGCTGCGCAACCAGGGTGGCGGGCTCATGCGGTCCCTGGTCGAGTCGGCCCGCGAGAAAGTCGCCGATTTCACCGGGTCTTCCGCGAAAAACATGGCCCTGGTTCTCAACACCACGATGGGCATGAACGTCCCCGCCCGCGGGTTGCCCCTGCAGCCCGGCGGAGAGGTGTTGATGAGCGACCAGGAATACCCTTCCGTCCAGCGCATGTGGGAACACATGGCCAGGACGCAGCACGTGCTGATCCGGAAGGTTCCCCTGCCGACGCCGCCCGATTCACCGGGGGAGATCGTCGACGCCTTCGCCGCCCATATCACACCACGTACCCAGGTCATGGTCTTCTCCCACGTCTACTGCACCACGGGTCTTGTGGCGCCCGTTGACGAACTGACCACCCTGGCCCACGACCACGGCGCCGTGGCCGTGGTGGACGGCGCGCACGCGGTCGGCATGGTGCCGGTCGATATCGAAGCCTGGGGGTGCGATTTCTATGCAAGCAGTACGCACAAGTGGCTGCTCGCGCCCAAGGGGACGGGCATCTGCTATGTCGCGGATCCCTATCTGAGCGCGTTGCCGGCGCCCATTCTGGGATACAATACCTTTCCTGTGACCCACGCACGCCGGTTCGACGTGACGGGGACACACGACACGACGCACTTCGCCGGACTGGGCGCCGCCATCGATTTTCAATTGGACATCGGATGGGAAGACCGGATCAGGCCCTATTGCCTGGGTCTGGCCCGGTACTTGCGCGAACTGATCACGACAGAGATCGATGGCGCCCGCATGACCGTGCCCCCCGGACCCGATATGTCCGGATTCCTGACTTCCTTTACCATCGATGGCTGCAATCTCCAGAAGATCGTTCAGCTCATGTGGGAGGAATATCGCATACAGATCGCCGGCACACGGGCCGGCCATCTGCCCGTTTTCCGCATATCCACGCACTTCTACGACAGTTACGAGGATATCGACCGGTTCATCGATGCGTTGAAGGAGGTGCTCGCCACCCGGCGGGACGAGCTGTTCGAAGAACGGGATTGACCCGGAACCCATGCTCAGACTCGAATTCGACCGCGGGACCATCCTGGTGCACGGCGACCGGGACCAGGTGGACGCGCTGTCCCTGCCCGGCTGCGCGTTCGACCGCCGGGTGGCGCTGCACCGCGCGCCGGCGCGTCATTACCGCGAGATCATCACCCGGCTCAACGACCGGGGCATCCCCCACCAGGACGACGCCCGGTCCTACGGGAAGCTGGACTTGTCCTTCCAGTCGGACCGGTCCCCCTTTCCCTACCAGCAGGAGGCCGTGGACGCCTGGTGGAAGGCGGGCGGACGGGGCATCGTCGTACTGCCGACCGGCGCGGGCAAGACGTTCGTCGCGCTCATGTGCATGGCCCGCGTCCAGCGCGGCACGCTGGTCGTCGTCCCGACCATCGACTTGATGCAGCAGTGGTACGGCGTGATTTCCAGCCAGTTCGACACCGAAGTCGGGCTGATCGGCGGGGGATACAACGACATCGAGCCCGTCTCCGTGTCCACCTACGATTCCGCGTACCTGCACATGGAGCGGTTCGGCCATCAGTTCGGACTCGTGGTCTTCGACGAATGCCACCACCTGCCCGGCCCCTCCTACCTGATGACCGCGGACCTGTCGCTGGCGCCCTACCGACTGGGATTGACCGCCACGCTCGAACGGGAGGACGGGGCGGAACACCTCCTGCGGGACGCGATCGGCGATACGGTCTACCGCCAGGAGATCCGTTCGCTGAGCGGGGAATATCTTTCCGGATACGAGACCATAAAGATCAGCGTGCGTCTTTCGCCGGAAGAGCGGGCGGAGTACCAGGAGGCGAGAAACACCTACCGGGCGTTTTTGGACAGCCAGCGGATCGCCCTCTCCGGCCCAGGTGGATGGGTGCGTTTCCTGGCGGCGACGTCGCGTAGCGAGGAGGGACGGAGGGCTTTCACGGCCTACCGAACCCAGAAGGCCATCGCCCAGGGGTCGCAGGCCAAGCTGCGCGTCCTGGAACGGCTGATCCGCCAGCACCGCCGCGACCGCATGCTCATTTTCACCAGCGACAACGAAACGGTATACCGGATCTCGCGACGGTTCCTCGTCCCCGCCATCACGCACCAGACGAAGGTCAAGGAGCGCCAGGACATCCTGGCGGCGTTCAACGCGGGCAGGTACCCCTTCCTGGTCACGTCCCGCGTGCTGAACGAAGGGGTCGACGTCCCCGAAGCCAACGTCGCCGTGGTACTATCCGGCACCGGAAGCGTGAGAGAGCATGTGCAGCGTCTTGGCCGGATCCTGCGCCGCGTCGAGGGGAAGCACGCATTGCTCTACGAACTGGTGGCCGAGCAGACGGGCGAGGAATACGCGAGTAGCCGGCGAAGGCAGCACAGCGCCTACCGGAAGCCGCCGGCTCAGGAGAACGCGACATGCTGACGGGCGACCTGCTCCGCGTCCGGTTCCGCAAGGGACAGATCCAGCTTCCCTACATCGACGAAGCGAGCGGGGACCACCTGGGCGTGGCCGAAACGCTGATCCGCGCCTTCGACAGCCATATAGGCGGATCCCGGCAGGAACTCGACGAAGAACTCGCGGATATCACGGGTGCGGGAACGGAATTCCTGTTTCATCGCGGCCTGAGCAAGCTGTTGAAGGATCGCTGCACGTTCGCGGCCGCTTCGCCCGTCGACCCGGTGGAACTGCGAAGCGAAATCTTCGAATCGGCGGCGGCGGCTTACCGGAATACGGACCAGGTCCGCATCGACCGGGAGGCCGTTCTGGCCGAGGCGGCGAAATCGGCCGGCATCGAAGCAAAGGAGGTCGACCGGGCCTTCTATGCCGATCTCAAGGCGGCCGAACGGCTGGAGACTTTCAAGTCCTGCACCCCGGAGTGGCTTCTGGGCAGGTACAATGTCGCACTGGCCCAGGCCGTCCTGTTCCGGGCGACGGAACTCGACCTGCATGTCGAGGGCGAGACCCCGGCCCGTTACCGCGACCTCTTCCGGAAGCTGAAGTTCTTCCGGCTGCTCCACGAGATCCGGCAGACCGGTCCGGGGAAATACCACATTCGTATCGACGGCCCCATGGCGCTCTTCAAGTCGTCCCAGCGCTACGGATTGCAGATCGCCCAGTTTCTTCCCGCGGTTCTGCACTGCGGGAACTGGCGGATCGCCGCTTCCGTGAACTGGGGCGCCAGGCGTCGGGAGGGCGTGTTCAGGCTGACGCCCGAAACGGGACTCAAACCCATCGGCCCTTCCACGGGCCAGTGGATACCCGATGAGGTGGCCTGGCTCGAAGAACGGTTCGGCCGGCTGAAAACGGTCTGGCGCATGACGGCCGGATCGGAAATCATCGACCTCGGAGGGCAGGGCGTACTGGTTCCCGACTACGTTTTCACCCATCCGGCCGCAGGGACGAAAGTGTACCTGGATTTCCTCGGTTTCTGGCGTTCCGCGGCGGTCCGGACGCGTCTCGACCTGCTCAGGCGCCACGGCCCTCCCAACCTGATCCTGGCGATTTCCGACGATCTCGCCGTGGACGACGAATCCTCGTCGGGGCTGCCGGGTGAGGTGTACAGATTCCGGCGGACTCCCGTGGCCCGCGACATCCTCGGAATCCTCGACGCCATGACGGCGAAGACCCCCGGAGAATCTCCGGCGACGCTGGATCTGTTCGATCACTGAGAAGCGGCATAAATGGGTTGATTTGAACGTCCGCCGTGCCATAGGTTATGGCCATGTCCTCCCCTCCTTCCACTTCCGTCACATCGTCATGGATTACCCGGGGTTTCGAGGCCTTCCGCCGGGGCGCCTTCAGCAATGGCGGCCAGAATCTCTATGTGTCGCGGGCGGGGGTGCTGCAACGCATCCACCAGTTCGACCTGGACCGCGACGGCTACGTAGATCTCGTCTTCTGCAACAGCCAGAACCACGGTGAAAAACCTCCGGTCACCGTGTACCATGATGTATTCGGACGGACCACTTCCCGGTTCCTGCCGTCCGACGGGGCAAGAACGGGGGTCGTCGCCGACCTGAACGGGGATGGATACGACGACCTGGTCGTTGGCATGTTCTACAACGGTATCCGGCGGGATCTCAACGCGTTCCTTTACTACGGCGGTCCGGACGGACTCGGTGAAAGGCGTGTGCAGTACCTGCCCGCGCCTTGCTGCACTTCGGTGGCCGCGGGGGATTTTGACGGCGACGGCAGGCCGGATCTGGCCTTCGTTTCCGGCGGCAGGCTGCGGCTGTTTCCTCAGACGGCGCTGGGATTCGAGCCGAAGGGCTACCGGGACCTGGATATCGAGGCGGACCAGGCCGCATCCTGCGACGTGGACGGCGACGGGTTCGCCGACCTGGTCATCCGGACCGCCCGGGGGAATGTCCGGGTATACTGGGGCGGCCCGGACGGAATCGTGCCGGAACGATCATCCGACGTCCCCGTCGATACCGACCCGCCGGATAAATCGGACCAGGCGGACCAGGCGGACCAGGCGGACCAGGCGGACCAGGCGGACCAGGACCTCGATGGCTATCCCGAAGAGGTCGATCCCGCTGTCCCGCTGGTCTCCGTGCTCCGGGTCCGGGGTGTGCCCCATGTATTCGTCGCGCGGACCGATGCGGTCTTTCTCGTGCCCTTCGAAGGGGGACGGGCGGCCGGGACGCCGGTCCGGCTTTCCTGCCGGAACGCCTTCGCCGCCGCCTCGGGCGACCTGGCCGGGGACGGACGTTGCGACCTGGTCGTGGCCTGCCGGGACCGCCACGACGGGGAGGAGTGTTCGTGGCTGTACCACGGCGGGGACGAGGACAGGTACAGCGATCAAAACAGGACGGCGATCCCCAGCCGTTACGCCTGCGATGCGGCGGTCGGGGATCTGGACGGGGATGGCAGGTCCGAGATCGTGATCTGTCAGACCCATACGCCGGAAAGCTATACATCGGAATCCCTGGCGTACCGCTGGGGCCGGGACGGGCTGGCGCCGCCGCGCGTCCTCGAGACCCATGACGCCCGGCGGGTGCTGCTGGTCCGCATGGCCCGCGCATCGGACGATCCCCTTCCTCAGGCCGTTTTCATCAACCAGTTCAGCCGGAACCTGAGGGGCGACATCCCCGTCTGCGTCTATCACGGCGGTCCCGACGGGTTTGACGCGGAACGCCGCCAGGAAGTACCGGGGTGGGGCGCGGTGGAAGCGCTCCGATGCGACCTGAACGACGACGGGATGCCCGATCTGATCCTGGCCAACGCCTCAGAGAACTCGGTCCGCCAGGATCCGGGGTCCTACGTGTATTACAACGGGGAAGGGCGATTCGGAAGCGAACCGGACGTGCGCCTGCCGACCGTGCGGGCCCACGGGGTCTGTTGCGCGGACCTGGACCGGGACGGATACCTGGACCTCGTCTTCTGCGGTTTCGATAATCCGGATATCGTCATCTTCTACGGCGGACAAGACGGCTTCGACGCCGGCCGAACGGAGCGCATCCGGCTCGAATACGAGGGCGTCGTGTACAAGGATCCGCGCTGGATCTTCCTCGTCGACCTGAACGGCGACGGCTGGCTCGATCTGGTCGTGCCGCAGATCGCCGACGACTACAGCTTCATCCTCTGGGGCGGGCCGGAAGGCTTCAGCATGGACCGGTGCCAGGCGCTTTCCGTGTGGCACGCCGCCTGCGCCCGGGCGGCGGACCTCAGCGGGAACGGGTATCCCGACCTGGTCATCGGCGGACACGAGCCGTCGATCGGGGCGCCCCACGACTCCTTCGTGCACATCTACTGGAACGGTCCCGACGGGCTACGCGAGGACCGCCGCACCCTCCTGCCGTCCAACGCGGTGAACGCCATGTCCATCATGGATTTCAACGGCGACGGCCTGCTCGACCTCTTCGTCTGCTCCTACCACGACAACCGCGTGCGGGACATCGATTCCTACATCTACTGGAACCGTGCCGGCCGGGGATTCTCCGCCGACGACCGCACCCGGCTATTCACCCATTCCGCGTCGGGCTGCGTGGCCGCGGACTTCGACGGTGACGGCCGCGTCGACCTCGCCATCGCCTATCACAAGGTCGAGGGCGACCACGTCGGCCATTCCGCCGTCTGGTGGAACGGTCCCGGTGGGTTCGACGCCAGGCGGGTCACCCGGCTGCCCACGACAGGTCCCCACGGCATGACCGCCGTGCAGACGGGCGACATGTTGGACGCGGGTCCGGAAGAATACTATGTCTCGGCGCCGCACGAGATACCCCGGGGACAGGCTGTGACCGGTATCGACTGGGAGGCGGAATACGGACCGGGCACCTGGGTGCACGCCCAGGTCCGGTGGGCGGACTCGGAGGAGGCGCTGGCACGATCGGCATGGCTTGGCACCGGGGGAGCAGGCACCTGGTACGAAACACCCCAGCCGGTGCGAGCCGCGGGCGCGGGACCATGGGTCCAGTACCGGCTTGCGTTGGGTGCGAAAAACGGAGGAAGCACCCCGAGGGTCACGGAAGTCCGGCTGGAAACGGGCTGACAGACCGGGTCGGCGGATGGATCACCGGAGAACAGGGCATGCGCAAGGCGTCGGAAGTTTTCGATGAGATTCAACGCTGGGCGGAAGCGGACGATCAGATCAGGGGACTGGTCCTGTCGAGTGGCCGGGTCGATGGAAACGATACGGTCGATCTGTTGTCGGACTACGACGTGATCGTGTACGTCAGGGATCAGGAGCCGTACAAGCGGGACGATCACTGGCTGGAAGCGTTCGGATCCGTGATGACGCGCTCGCCACCCTCGCCAACCTTGTTTGATGATGGCAGGATAGGCCGCATGGTGATCTATGACGATGGCATCCGGATCGACTGGAGCGTTGCGGACGCCGAATCCATGCACGACCTCAACGGCGAGCCCGAACCTTACCGGGTGCTGCTGGACAAGGACCGGATTGTAAAGAACCCCATACTGCCCTATCACAGCGCCTACCACGTTCAAAGACCTTCAAAGGACGAATATGACGAACTGGTGGCCGATTTCTGGTGGGACATCATCTACGTGGCCAAGGCCCTGTGGCGCGATGAGCTCTACTGGGCAAAGCACATGAACAGAAAGGTCCATTCCCCCTTTCTTGAAAAAGTCATCGAATGGCATATCGGCATGAAAAACGACTGGTCGGTTACGACCAACAAACACGGCCGCTGGTTCAAGCGTTACCTGGACCCCGGGACATGGGCGGAAATCGAATCCACGTATTCGGGTGCGGACCCGGATCAGAACTGGGATGCCCTGTTCAATGCGACCCGGCTGTTCCGGAGGCTTGCCGTCACCGTCGCCGACGGAATGGGTTTCGACTATCCTCATGAAACCGACCGGCGCGTCACGGCGTACATGGGGAAGATCAGGCGGCTGGACCGGGACGCCGAGGATTTCGTGTGAACCCAAACACTGGAGTATCGAAGATGAAGGCACTGCTTGAGAAACTGAACATCGAAGCCTTGAACGCCGGGGCCTGTACGGGGATGGACGGCTGGATACACGGGGAGGGACCGATCCTGACGTCGTACAACCCGACGACCGGCGATCCGATCGCGGGCGTTCGGCAGGCGACGCCCGAGGTCTATGACCGGGTGATCGAACACGCCCGCGCCACTTTCGATACCTGGCGAGCGCTGCCCGCGCCGAAGCGGGGCGACATGGTCAGGGACCTGGGCAACATCCTGCGGGAGTACAAGGAACCGCTGGGTGAACTCGTCTCCCTGGAGATGGGGAAGATCCGCGTGGAGGGCATGGGGGAAGTCCAGGAGATGATCGACATCTGCGATTTCGCCGTGGGACTTTCCCGCCAGTTGTATGGACTGACCATCGCGAGCGAGCGGCCGAGTCACCGCATGAGCGAGCAGTGGCACCCCCTGGGCGTGATCGGCATCATCACCGCCTTCAATTTCCCCGTGGCGGTCTGGTCGTGGAATGCTTCCCTGGCCTCGGTGTGCGGCGACGTCACCGTATGGAAGCCGAGCGGGCAGACGCCGTTGACGGCCGTGGCCACGCAGCACCTGTGCAACCGGGTCATGGCCGACCATGGCGTGGACGGCGTGTTCAACCTGGCCATCGGCCGCGGCAGCGACGTGGGCAATTTCATCCTCGATGACGAACGCATCCCGCTCGTATCCTTCACGGGTTCGACCGCGACGGGCAGGACCGTGGCCGCACGGGTCGCTTCCCGGTTCGGCCGCAGCATACTGGAGCTGGGCGGCAACAACGCGATCGTCGTCACCGAGCACGCCGACCTCGAGCTGGCCGTGCCCGGCATCGTCTTCGGCGCCGTGGGTACGGCGGGACAGCGGTGCACTTCGACGCGCCGCATCATCGGGCACAAGCGCATGACGTCGACGCTGGTCGATCGATTGGCCCACGCCTATGCGCAGGTGCCGATGGGAGACCCTATCGACGACGGTACGCTCATGGGACCGCTGGTCACGGCCGATGCGGTGGACGACATGATGCAGGCCATAGAGCAGGCGAAGGCCGAGGGCGGCGAGGTCGTCATCGGCGGGAAACACCGACCGGACCTGGGACCGAACTTCGTCGAACCGACGATCATACGCATGCCCGCACAGTCGGCTATCGTGAAACAGGAGACCTTCGCCCCGATTCTGTACATCCTGGAGTATGAAACCCTGGACGAGGCCATCGACCTCCACAACGACGTGCCCCAGGGGCTTTCCAGCGCGATCTTCACCGACAGCCTGCGCGAGGCGGAGCGGTTTCTCTCCGCGACGGGATCGGACTGCGGCATCGCGAACGTGAACATCGGCACGTCGGGCGCCGAAATCGGCGGGGCCTTCGGCGGCGAGAAGGAAACGGGCGGCGGCCGCGAATCGGGCTCGGACGCCTGGAAAGCCTACATGCGCCGCCAGACCAATACCGTCAACTGGTCCACCGATCTCCCGCTGGCCCAGGGAATCGAATTCGACACCGGCGGAGCGGACGGTGACTGACCCCGCTTCTCAAATCAATCACAGGGAGGAATACGCATGTCATCCAACGGAGCGTTTATCATCGACAAGAACCTGGGCGCGCGCCTGGATGAGACCCAGGCCGATCTGACCAGGGTGAACGCCGACGGCCGGGACGTGGTCCCGCCGACAGACGAAGAGAAGTACCTGTTCGACAAGGACGGCTGGCTCTTGATCCCCGGGGTGCTTTCCGAAGCCGAATGTGAGGAGATGCGGGCGTTCTGCCTGCAGCTGCACCATGATCCGGAATCCATACCTGAACGGGAGCGGTCGGCGCTCGGCGGTCCGCTGCAAAGCCTGACGGATCATCCGCGGGTGGTGGGGTTCATGAACGAATTCCTGGCCTATCCCGGCCTGTCCAACCAGATCTGCTACGGTTTCAGGCAGGAATCGGCCACTCTGTTCTACCGGGAAGCCGGCGACGGCGAGTTCGGGCCCCACAACGGGAACGGCATGCTGCGGCTCCCCGGCGACTCCCATCTCTACCACTGCATTCCCGGGAAGGCCAACTCCGCGCTGACCCGGGTGGTCTGGGAGTTGAACCCGGTGGAGGAGGGGAACGGCACGCTCCTGGTAACCGGCAGCCACAAGTCCGTCTTTCCCACGCCGTCCTCCATCCAGTCACCGGATTCGCCGCTCTGGGATACATATACCTGTCCGGCTGGATCGCTGATGTTCTTCACCGAGGCCCTGACGCACAGCGGAAGGCCGTGGGTCAGCGAGAAGTATCCGCGCGTCGCCATTTTCAGTTGCTACAACTCCGTAAACTCCAGGTGGCACAACTGGGATCCCCATCCGGAGCTGCTCGCCTCCATGCCGCCCCTGCGCCAGACGCTCTACCGCGGCGTCTACGCGGGGAACAATCTGGTGGGAGGCGTGATGCTATAGGACCGGCGGCCGATTCCGCAGGTAGTCTTCTTTCAGTACCTTGCCCAGACAGTGCAGGAGATAGTCGGCGTTCTCCCGGGTGAAGACCAGGGGCGGCTTGATCTTCAGGACGTTGTGCAGAGGGCCGTCGGTACTGATCAGCACCCCGTGGTCCCGCATCCGGTTGGCCACGTACGAGGCCTGGGGGCCGCCCGGCTCCAGCGTGTCGCGGTCCAGCACGAGTTCCACGCCCACGTAGAGCCCCATGCCGCGGACGTCACCGATGATCGGGTGGTCCGGCGCCAGGGCGCGAAGCCCTTCCAGCAGGTAGCCGCCCACCTCCAGGGCATTGGCCTGGAGCCCTTCTTCCTCGATAATATCCAGCACCGCCAGGCCGATGGCGCAGGAGACCGGGTTCCCGCCGAAGGTGTTGAAATACTCCATGCCGTTGTCGAAAGCGCCCGCGATCTCGGGGGTGGTAACCACCGCGCCCAGCGGGTGGCCGTTCCCGATTGGTTTTCCCAGGGTGACGATGTCCGGAACCGCGTCCTGGGTCTCGAATCCCCAGAAGTGCGAACCCACGCGTCCGAATCCCACCTGCACCTCGTCGGCGATACACACGCCGCCCGCTTCGCGCACCCGCCCAAATGCCTCTTTGAAATAGCCGTCCGGCAGCACGATCTGCCCGCCACAGCCGGGCAGGGACTCGGCGATGAAGGCGCTGATGCCGCGGTCCTGTTCCGCGAGCGAATCGATCCGTTCGCGTATGCGCTCCGCATACCGAGCGCCTGTTTCCGGCGTATAGCCCTTGAACGGACCGCGGTAAGGGTCGGGCAGCGGCACCTTGTGGACATGAGGCGGCGCGCCTTCGCCGCCTGGGCCGTCGAACTTGTACGGACTGATGTCGACCAGGGACGTCAGGTTGCCGTGATAGGCGCCGTCGAGGATGAGCAGGTCCCGCCGTCCGGTATAGGTCCGCGCCAGGCGGAGGGCGAGGTCGTTGGCCTCGCTCCCTGAGTTCACGAAGAAACACACGCGGAGCGGTTCGGGCAGCTTCGTGCAGAGGCGTTCGGCGTAGTCCACGAGGTTGTCATGCAGGTAGCGGGTATTGGTGTTCAGCACGGCCATCTGGCGGTGGCTCGCGGCGACCACCCGGGGATGGCTGTGTCCCACGTGGGGCACGTTGTTCACGGCGTCGAGGAAGACGCGGCCCTCATCGTCGTACAGGTATTGCATGTGGCCCCGGACGATCTTCAGGGGACGCCGGTAGGAGACACTGAGGGACCTGCCGATGTGCTCGCGGCGGGACGACAGGACCTCCTGCCGCGTCCGCTGGTCCGGCGGGAAGGCTCCGGCGGGCACGCCAAGCATGGCGTTCGGATCGGGGGACAGGCTCCGCCAGACGTTCCGCTGGCTCGGTCCTCCGACGCCGGGGAAATCGCCCTTCTTGCCCAGCATGTCGGTGACGACCTGAAAATGCAGGTGGGGCGGCCAGCCGCCGTTAACCGTGGGGTCGCCGAGGGTGGCGAACCGTTCCCCTTTTTCGATCCGTTTGCCCTCGTATAGTCCGTTGAGCGATTCGACGCTCAGATGCCCGTACAGCGTGTAGAACGTCAGATCCGAACCGGCCGTGCCTTCCGGTCCTACCGTGCGTTCCCGTTCTTCCGCGGCATGTTCCAGTATGATGCAGGGGCCGTAGTCCAGCGGCTGCGTGTTGTTCCTGAAGCTGTGGACCTTTCCCGCCATCGGCGCGAAGACCGGCGATCCTGCGGGCAGGAAGACATCCATGCCCAGGTGGATGGTCCGGCGTTCCGGCATTTCATCGGAATCCAGGGCGAACTGCCCGGCGGTGTAGACCTGGCGTGCTTCGTCGTAACGGCCGATCCCCGCCTCGGCCCCGGCTTCTTCCATGCGCCGGAAAACCTCCCTGGCAAGGTCGTCCACATCGATGGAACTTCCCAGCAGGGCCCGGTCCGGGCTGCTCACGCTGAGATCGAATACCAGGGCGGTGGAGAGGTCCACTTCGGGACCCATGACCGGTGCGAAGGCGCCGCGCTTCGATGCAAGGTACGCTTCTATGCCGGGAGTCTGCGGACACGGCGGCCGACCGCAGGCGTCCCGGAACAGGTATTCCGCGAAGGATGGGGGGACGTCCTCGAGTTTTTCGAGGAGGTCCCAGGCGTTCTCCTCGCTGACGGACAGGTAGGCGTTCTCCGGTTCGGCCGCCTGTTGGTGGGCCGAGATGGCCACGCTCATGCAGAGCCGCATCACGGCGCAGTGGTACAACAGTTTCAGTTCCAGGTCCGTCATCGGGTGCTCGGTGTGGTACCCGGCCGCGACGCGGGCGGCCGCCGCAAGGGGTTCGGACTTGCCGAGCATGACATAGGCGGCGGCGACGGCCGGTTCGAAGAGCGCGCAGGAATGCACCATGTCGCCGAAGTCGATCAGGCCGGCCACTTCCAGTTCGCTCGGAGCCGGGTCTTCGGGTTGGCCCCTGCGGCCTAGGCGGACCAGGACGTTCTGGTCGTTGGCGTCATTGTGAATGAACTGGCGCGGAAGGGTGTCGAGCCAGGGTCCGACGGCCTGTTCGTACGCTTCGCAGAAACCCATGACCAGCTCGCGCCGGCCGGCGTCGGGGATCAGGCCGGCGTGCCGGCGCACGACGTCCGGTCCGTTGTCCATGTTCCAGATGAGTTCCGGTTGCTTTTCCTCGTGGGAGAAACCGGCGAAAGCGCGGGTCAGCCGTCCGAGGAAGGCGCCGAGGTGGTTCAGCAGGCCGGGATCGTGCGGCCTGGCGTCGCAGAGGGGCCGTCCGTCGACGTAGGTCAGCATTCGTACCAGGTGATGGCGTCCGTCGTGTCCATCGACCCGGGTGATGGCTTCGCCGTCCCCTGTGCGGCATACCCAAGGCCAGGCGGCTTCTTCGTAATGCGCGGCCAGGTGTTCCAGGGCGGCATGCTGAAGGTCGAGGATGCCGCGCCGCTCGCCCGCGCCGGAGATCTTGAGGACGAACACCTCACCGTCGCCGGCCGTCACCCGGAAGTTCTGATCGCGCTCACTCGGCAACGCGCACAGCGCGCCGGAAACGCCGTACAGGGAAAGGGCGAGTTCACCGGCCTCTTCAGGACTGAAACGGGGTCGGTTCTCGGAGATGGCGGACAGAGGGGGCCTGCTACCGGGCATAGTCATCGTCGTTGTTCCCGCGCCAGTCGGGGAGATAGCCCTCCGTACGTCCGTAACCATAGGAGGGCCCGATCTGGTTGGCGGATTTCCAGGGCCACGCCTGGCCGCCGATGAGGCGGAATTCATCGCCTGTGCCGCAGAGCCAGTAGAACATGTGGGCCACGTAACGGGCGGCCCCGTGCCCCCCGTAGTCGGCGTGCCTGAAGTCGAAATCCGGTTCGACGATCCAGTCCCGCGCAGGAGGCACCGTGCGCCAGTAGCTGTACTTCAGCATGTGCCGCAGGCCGGTTGCGGTGGACGCGCCACGGCGATGGAGGATGCTCTGCGAATGCAGGCCGATGGTGCCGGCGGGACCCGAACACAGGACGCCGTTCTCCTCCTGCGTCCGCCGGGTCGTGCGGATGTGGGAGCCGGGCGTGACTTCGGTGGGTCCCATCTCATCGGGGGTGTCCTGGGGGAAATAGAACACCTCGACGAAATGGACTTCCGGTCCGAAGAGGTGATCGGCGTCGTGATGCCAGCCCTGGGGACCCTCAGGGCATGCGACCCGGTGGTCGCTGACCAGCACCGGCAATCCCACGTGACGGCCGAGGAGCGAGCGAAGCGCACCCGCCAGCACGGGATTGAGCAGGACGTGCTCGATGAACCAGTCTTCGAGCAGGATCGAACTCGGTTCATGGGAATTCCGGATCCGGACCAGGTCGTCTTCAGTTATACCCTCGGGCATGTAGCACGGATTGGCGGGAATCTTCCCGTTCAGGTAATCGCGCGTCCGCCGGTTGATCTCGTCGGGCACGACGCCCTCGAAATGCAGGTATCCGTCCCTGCAGAAGCGCAGCACCTCCGAATCCGTGAGCGTGGGCTCGCAGTCGAAAGTCCGCCGGGATGCGTCGTACTGCATGTTTTATTCCTTGATTATGGGTCTGCGCGGCGTCAATTTCCAGTACGAACCTGTCTCGAGACAACAGTAAAATATGCAGTGCGTTCTGACGGCGGGACAAGGGTTTTCCGACCGGGCACATGCATTGCGGCCATCGCGAAAGGGTTAGAAGCCATGGGTATCTATGAAGACATCGGCGTGCGTCCGGTCATAAACGCCATCGGCACGGCTACGCGTTACGGGGGCGCCCTTCTGGACCCGGAAATCATGGAGACCATGCGCGTGGCTTCCCGGGAGTTCTGTATCCTGGACGAACTGCATGAGAAAGCCGGGGAGAAGGTCGCCCGAATGCTCGGCGTGGAAGCGGCTTACGTCACCGCCAGTGCCGCGTGCGGCCTGGTCATCACCACGGCGTCCTGCATGACCGGGACCGACCCGGAGCGGATCCGCCAGCTTCCGGACACGACCGGGATGCGTGACGAAGTGGTCGTTCAGAAAACGCACCGGATCGCCTACGACCAGGCCATCCGGCTGACCGGCGCAAAGCTTATCGAGCTGGACGACTCGGACGGTCCGCCCGTAGAGGCCATGCGGGCGGCCATCGGCGACGGCACACGCACGGCGGCGGTCTTCTACCTGGGCAAGAACTTCAATGACGACAACGCCGTCCCCCTGGAACAGGCCGTGGCCATGGCGCATGCCGTGGACGTGCCCGTCATCGTCGACGCCGCCTCGGAATGCCCGCCGGTGTCCACGCTGACCCGGTTTACGGAAGCCGGCGCCGACCTGGTCATATTCAGCGGTGGCAAGAGTCTCCAGGGTCCCCAGTCGACCGGCCTCATCATCGGGCGAAAGGACCTGATCAGCGCCTGCGCGGTGAACGGGACGCCCTTCGCCACGGTCGGCCGGCCGATGAAGGTCAGCCGGGAGGAGATTTTCGCGTTCATCAAGGCCCTCGAGATCTATCTGAACCGGGACCACGCGGCGGACGCGGCGGCCTGGGAGGACAAGGTGCGCTACATCGAGAAGGAACTCGACGGAATACCCCACGTCACCCTCAGCCGGCTGGATCCGGAAGAAACCTATGCCGTGCCCCAGCTCATGGTCGCCATCGACCCGGAAGCCGGCCTGACCGGGGACGACGCAGTGAAGGCCCTGCTCGACGGCAGTCCCAGGATCATCGTGCAGGAAAGAGGCGAGGGAGCGTTTTCCATCAATCCGCACAACCTGCAGGACGGCCAGGAGCGGATCGTGGCGGATCGGTGCCGCGAGGTGCTTACGGGCGGGTAGCGGCCTGGTCGGGGACCCCGCCCGTCCAAACACCGGTCGAACCGGGTAAAATTGCTTGTCCTAAGCCACCCCTCGGCCGGAAAACACCTTGCAAACTTTCGTAACAAAACTATTTTCAACTTGATACAATTTTCAACATGATCGTCTATTGAAAAAGCGTTCGAATCATACCCCTTGCCCGGACAACCGGGTTGATCAGATTGATTACGCTGGCTGCGATATATACCTGCCACGCACTTCATACTCCCGAAGGAGACCTCCGATGACACAGCATGTCATTTGGAAAACCCTGAATGCCCTCGTTGTTGTGTCTGGCGTACTCGTGCTCTACGGCGTCTTAACCGATGCGCGCCCGGCACTCGCGCAAACACAGATATCATGTCCACTGCCTGAAGGGGCAACGCCTCCAGCGGACCCGGCTGTGACGGCCCGGCAGGTGGAAGAAGGCAGCGCCACCCTTGAAGACTTCGCGCTCGCCGTGCGGGAGCGGTCCAGGGAATATGCCCGCGGGGCCGCGTCCCACGAGGAAGGGGTATATATCGGATGTATCGTCAGGCAGGAGGATGGAATTTGGCGTTCCGGTTCCACCTACATCGTGAGCTTGACGCTCGACGGAAGAGTGTACATTCACGCGAAGAACATGGCACTGTCGGGCCGGCAACTCAACCCCTTGATTTACGGATCGATCCTTCTTTCCCTGGGCGTCCCCCAAACCGTTCTGCTTAACCTGGCATCTCCCGATCCCGCTACTGCCGGGCAAGCCTTAAACGCCCTCCTTGGCACATTATCGCAGGAACCGGACGGCGCATTCGACGCGACCGTCCCTATTCCGGGCCTGTCACCAGGCATACCCGGCGCCTCGGGCCATACCGCCGTCTATGTGGACCCCAACATAGGTTCTCCGGTCGTGCTGCTGGTCGGATTCGACATCAATGAGTTGCACCTGGTCAACGAAGTCATCGATTACGGCGACCCGGCCATTACCGCCAGTGAGGTGGTGGACCGGGAGACCCTGAAGGCCTTCGTCGGGGAAGCAGGGGAATATTATCTCAACCTCTTCCAGACCGAGGGTCGCGCCTCATCCACGAGATCCAGGGTGGCCCTGCGGGATCCGAACGGACCCTGGCGACATGGCTCCGTGTACCTCTACGTCCTAGACCTCACCAGCAACACGATCCTGGTTCATGGCGCGTTTCCGGACCGATTCGAGCTTCGGCCCCTGGTAGCGACCGTGCGGGACGTCGTGACCGGAGAACTCATTCTGCCACAGGTCATCGAAGCGGCGAAAAGCAACCCGGAAGGCGGTTTCGTGGAGTATTACTTCGACGACCCGTCTGACGACACCGACAGTGCCGACGTCCCCAAGGTGGGATACGCCCGCAGGTTCACAGGTGAACTTCCGAGGCCAGACGGAAGCGTCCTCCCGATCGACGTCATCATCGGGTCAGGGTTTTATGGACGCGCGCCCGAGATTGTCGCACCCTGTCCACTCCCCGACGGCGTTGCTCCTCCGCTGGACCCGGCTGTGACGGCGCAACAGGTGGAAGACGGCAGCGCCAGCCTGAGGGACTTCACGCTGGCCGCCAGAGAGCGGCTGAACGTGGAAATAGGAGACGGCGTGTACCTGTACAATCTGTGTCTCATCAGGCGGGAAGGGGGGCCTTACCGTTCCGGTTCCACCTACCTCGTGCAACTGACGCCCGACCGCAGGGTGTACGTTCACGCGAAGCAAATGGCGTTGTCGGGACGGCGCATCAAAGCCTCGCTCTATACCGCGATCCTGACTGCGCTGGGCGTCACGCCAGCCGATCTGGTCAGATTGCAATCTACCGATCCCGCCATCCGGGGCCCCGCATACGCCGCCTTCATCGACTTATTGTCGCAGGAACCGGATGGCCCATTCGATGGGACCCGCTTTGGTGTGCCTGGCGCCTCCGGCCATGTCGGCAGCTACTACTCGGAGCATCTTGGCGTCCCGGTCTTGCTGCTCGCGGGACTCGATCTGAACGAAACGCACCTGGATGAGGAAGTCATCGATTACGGCGACCCGGCCATTACCGCCAGCGAGGTGGTGGACCGGAGAACCCTGAAGGCCTTCGTCGCGGAAGCGGGGAAGTACTTTCTCAACCTTTTCCAGACCGAGGGTCGGGCCTCTTCCACGAAATCCAGGGTTGCCCTGCGGGATCCGAACGGTCCCTGGAGGCATGGTTCGGTGTACCTCTACGTCCTGGACCTCACCAGCAACACGATCCTGGTTCATGGCGCGTTTCCGGACCGATTCGAGCTTCGGCCCCTGGTAGCGACCGTGCGGGACGTCGTGACCGGAGAACTCATTCTGCCACAGGTCATCGAAGCGGCGAAAAGCGACCCGGAAGGCGGCTTCGTGGAGTATTACTTCGACGATCCCACCGACGACACCGACAGCGCCGACGTCCCCAAGTTGGGATACGCACGCCGGTTTACAGGTGAACTCCCGAGGGCAGATGGAAGCGTCCTCCCGATCGACGTCATCATCGGGTCGGGGCTTTACAATCCTGCACCCGATGAACCGCTGGAGATCACCCTGACGGTATCTCCCGCCACGCTGACGGAGGATGGCGGGGTCCAGACGGTGACGGTAACGGCCACGCAGTCCAACGCACCGATTCCGGTAGCGTCGGTGATCGACCTTTCTCTGTCCGGCACCGCCACCGCCGACGATTACAGCGTCACGGGAGATCTGGTCATCACGATACCCGCCAGAGCGACGGAGGGGTCGACGGATCTGACCTTCACGGTCACGGACGACACGGTATACGAATCCGGGGGCGAGACGATTGTCATTACCGCACGCAGCGAGGATGTGGACCTCGATACCGCCACGATTTCGGTTACCGATTCCTATGATGCTCCGGCGACGATTGGTACCCCGCCGGTGGTAACGCTGGAGGCGGGAGACGACGAGACGGTCGACGCGGGACCGCTGTTCAGCGGTACGGATCTGAGCTATTCGGCGTCCTCGGCGGACAACGGCGTCGTCGAAGCAGTCATGTCGGGCGCCGCGCTGACGGTAACGGGGGTGCGCAAAGGCGGCGCCACGGTCACCGTCTCGGCCCGTAACGCGGCGGGCGAGGCGAGTCTGGCCGTCAGCGTGACCGTCACGGCCATTGCGGCGGAGAGAGAGGCTTACGAGAACATCCTGGCCGCCATGGGCCGGAGCATGCTGTCCAGCGTCTCCGCAA
Organism: Gemmatimonadota bacterium; assembly: GCA_009835325.1. Classification (NCBI taxonomy): domain Bacteria; kingdom Pseudomonadati; phylum Gemmatimonadota; species Gemmatimonadota bacterium. The sequence continues at coordinate 73,145 of VXWP01000005.1, forward strand.
CCATCGGCGGCAGGTTTTCTGCAGGTGGCGGACGGGAGATCACCGTGGGGGGCCGCAGGATCGGCGGACTCGCATCGGGCATCACGGCGCTGGCCGGACTGACCGGCCACGGCCGGCAGACCGCATCAAGGGAGATGGCGTTGCTCCAGGGCTCGGAACGTCGCAATGGCGCGACCGGAGACTACCTGCTGCGGACGAGTTCGTTCTCCTACGCGCTGGAGGATCATTCCGGCAGCGGCGGGTTCAGATGGTCCGTCTGGGGTGCCGGCGACCTGCAGAACTTCGAGGGTGAACCCGACGTGGATACCAGTTACGACGGAAGCCTCAAGACGGCGTATCTCGGTTTTGACGTGGCCACGGGCCGCAGTTGGTTGGCAGGTATCGCCTTGTCACGCGCTATGGGCGAGTCCGACTACGACGTTACCGTGGCGAGCGGCAGCCTGGAATCGCGTCTTACCGCGGTGCTGCCGTACTTGCGCTGGGCCTGCCCCACCGGTTTCACGGAAGTGTGGACGATCGTGGGTCTAGGCACCGGCGAAGCCGAGGTGGAGGACGGCACGAGCGACCTGTCCATGCGCATGGGCATGCTGGGCGCACGGTCCCGGCTGGCCTCCTCGGGCAGTCTGGGACTCGATCTGGTGGGCGACGCGGGGTTGCTCCGCCTTTCCACCTCCGACAGTGAATCGGCCGCGCTGAGCGACATTGCGACCGGCGTACAGCGGATACGGGTCGGCCTGGAAGGGTCGCGTACGACCGCCCTCGCAGGTGGAACCACTGTAACGCCTTACGCGCAGGTGGCCGGACGCTACGACGGTGGCGACGGCCAGACCGGACAGGGCCTGGAGGTCTCCGGCGGACTCCGCCTGACCGGCGGTCGCGTCGGCCTTAATGCCCGGGGCCGTTTCCTGGCGGTCCATACGGCCGAGGGATACCGCGAGAACGGCGTTTCCCTCGTCGCCTATCTGCGGCCGAACGCTGACGGCCAGGGTCTTTCGATGTCCGTGGCCCCGCGCATAGGGGCCGGAACCACAGACTCCGGCATGATGTGGCGCGAACGGCCCCTGGCCGCCTCCACCCTGCGCGGCGGCAGCCGCGCCCGTTCCATGCGGGCCGAGGTGGGATACGGCCTCGCTTCATCGCCCACGGGCGTGCTCTTCACCCCCTTCGGCGACCTATACCTCGACGGGGATGAACGCCGTCAGTTGCGGCTGGGCGCCCGCATAGGCGCTGCGGACCTCGGTCCGCGCACCGGATCCCTGGAGCTTTCCGGCTCACGGATCGACCGTCGCGGCGCATCCGACCATCGCATCGGCCTCGTTGCACGCATGAGCTTCTGATCATGATCTGGAGCCTCTTCGCGCAATAATCGTTTCGCGTACTTTGAATTTGTCTTTCGAATAAGTATTCAAAGTATAGAGTTTAAACGCTTGACGAGCACTTAAGCGAGGGGTACGTTAAACGCCCACACCCGAGTCCATTGGTTAAGGCTTCGGCGGAAGGACGATTTTAGGCTAAATGACTGAAGACAAAACCTGGATCGTACCCGATCCCCATGCATCGTGTGAAGTCCGCCTGGACGACGAGACCGTGACTGTGCTGCGCAGGCACGGGAATCCGCAAGGCCCGCGTCTCGTCCTGAGCCACGGCAACGGACTCGCCATAGACCTTTACTTTCCCTTCTGGTCTCTCCTCACCGACGACTACGATCTGATACTGTACGACCAGCGGAATCACGGCTGGAATACCGTCGGCGATCAGCAGAAGCACGATGTGCCGACGCTGATCCACGACCAGCGCCTGATCCTCGAGGCCATAGACGATCATTTCGGGCAGAAACCGAAAGTGGGCGTCTACCACTCCGTCTCGGCACTGATCACCCTGCTGTCCATCTCGACCTTCAAGGATCTGATGTCATCGGGCCCGGCGATAGATTTCTCCGGACTGGTCCTCTTCGATCCGCCCCTCTGCAAGCCGGGGGTCAGCCAGGTCGAATTCGACGCGGCCGCGGAACAGGTCGCCGCCGCCACCAGGCGACGCGGGCATCTGTTCCAGACGGAAGAGGACTTCGTGGAGCTGCTCAGCTACTCGCCCGGCTTCGTCCGCGTCGTCCCGGGGGTAAGGGAACTCATGGCGAAGACGACGCTGCGGCCGACCGACAGCGGGGACGGTTTCGAACTGCGGTGCCCGCGGGAATTCGAGGCCCAGATCATCGATTATTCGAGGAGCTATTCGGTGCTTGTGGATTTCGATGCGCTCGACTGCCCGACGAAAGTCATCGGGGCGGACCCCACCCTTCCCTATTCCTACCTTCCGACCCTGGACCTGCGCGACATGGTAACGGTCGACTACGACTTCCTGCCCGAGACGACGCACTTCTTTCCTCTGGAGCAGCCGGAGGAATGCGTGTCGCTGATCCGGGAATTTCTCGAAAGCAACAACCTGGCGCACTCGGCCTGAGACGTCCATTCGCCCTGTGAGGGCTTGAGTGGAAGGTCAACCGGTAGGATCTGCCGTCGTCTTGGCCTTGACGCGAACGGTGACGATATCCGTGTCGTGGTACTGTTGGTGGCGGACAGAAGACGCGAGGTGCCGCAGGAGCCGGAGAGAGACTTCCTGTTCGATAGACGTTTCGTCGGTATCGTCGGGTAACGTGGCGAGCCTGTCCTGTATGTTCCCGCCTTTCGGTGTGACGACAAACTCCAGTACCGCCCAGCCTTCTTCCCTGGATACAACGAGCCGCAGATTACTCCCTTTTCGTTCTCCGGGCACTCCGGGCTTTTCGGGCTCTTTTTGCCGGATGAGCGTCAGCAGGGTCTCTTCGGCGACGGCGTCGAGGCGTCCGGCCATGGCCGCGTCCCAGCCGGACCGGGAGGCGAAGTCCCCGAGGAACGATCGGATTTCAGCCAGGGCGGATGTGTCCAGTGCCGTCTCCATCCGGTAGCGTCGGTGTCCGGTGGCACTGAGTGCCAGGTTGAGGAGAATAGCCACCAGACCCCCCGCGGTCATGCCGTTCCGGAACAGGCCCCCCGCGAACTGCGAGACGAAATCCGGGTAGATCAGTTCAAATTGCAGGCTGAATCCCACCAGGAAAGCGGCGCCCACGATGAAGCCTTTGTTCTTGTCGAGGCCGTCCTGGATGACGATCTTGAGACCCACGATAAAAAGCATCGCCAGCAGCACGATGAAGTATGCCGCGAAGACCGGATCCGGAATCGCCAGGACCAGGGCGAACACCTTGGGCAGGAACACGAGCACTACGAAAGCGGCGCCGGTGAAAAGGCCCACGGTCCGGGCGGCTACGCCGGTGAGTTCGATAAGCGGTACGCTGGTCGTGTAGGTCGTGCCCGGCACGGTCCCCGCGAGTCCGGAGAGGAAAGATCCCACGCCGTCGACGGTCATGGCGCCCTGAATCGATCTGAAATCGACCGCCCTGGTCTGTCGCCATGATATGCGCTGGATGGCGACGCAACTGCTGATCGTACGGAGCGAGACGACCACCGCCACCAGCAGAAAGCCGGGAAGCAGCACCCAGAAATCGCCTCCGAAACCCACGTCGAAACCCGGCCAGAGGAATGCGGGCAGGTTGATCCAGTCCGCCTCCGCGATTCTATCCACGTCGAACAGACCGAAACAGCCGCCGACCACGGAGCCGGCGGCCACGCCGATGATCGGCGCCCAGAGCCGCAACTTCGCTGAACCCTTGAGCGTTAAGCCGGAAATGACGGCCACGGTGGCCACGGCGCTGAGGACGGCGCCGAGCGACAATTGCCCATCCGGCGTCGACGACAACATATCGCCCATCACGGGCATCACCGTAACGGGAATCAACATGATCACAGTGCCAGCGACCGTGGGCGTGAGGACGCGCTGGAACAGCGAAAGCCGCCACGAAAGGGCGATCGGAACCAGGGAGGACACGACGACGAGCACGGCGAGCAGGGCCGGTCCGCCGGCCGCCAATGTCTCGATGCAGATCGATATGTACGCCGCCGACGTGCCCATGACCAGGAGATGGCCCGAACCGATCCTGCCGAAGCGAAGGACCTGCAACATCGTGGTCGCGCCGCAGATCGCGACCGAGGCGAATACGGCCCACGCGACGGTGTCCTCCGTTTGTCCGGCGGCCCGCATGACGATCATCGGGATGATCATGACCGCGGCGATGTTCAACAAGGCCAGCTGCAGTCCCAGGCCGAGCGCGAGCATCGTCGGAGGCGGTTCATCCGGTTGAAACCGCAAGCCAGAACGGACGACGGATCCATCAGAACTCATTGGGGCGATTCTCCCGGTTGCCGTTTGCGTATTTTCTATACGAATTCTATAAAAGTTCGTTTGATTTAGAAACGGCAAACAGTTATACTATGCAAGCAATCCCAATAAACCGTTTGATACACCCCCAATTGGAAAGGAAGACATCCATGGCTTCGACCGCTGTTCGTATAAGGAAGCTCATCCAGGACAACCTGGAAGTCGACGGACAACCCATCGCACTGCCGGACGATCTCAACATCAGCCTTACTGAGGCCGGCGTTTCCTCCGTGGACATTCTTGCGTTCGCAAAGCTTGTCGCCGAGGAATTCAACATGGAATTCTCCCCTCAGGATTGCGTTGACGTCAAGACGGTGCAGGAACTCGTCAGCCGCCTGGACGCCGCCGCCTGAGCATTCCTTTCGACGGTCGCGCGTTTCAACCGTAACGCGAATGACAAGCCCGCCTGTGAGAGCGTTCGAGCTATTGCAGGCGGGCTTTGTGCGTTTGGCGCCGCCGGTCGGGCCGTTGGAGCAGTCTGCTGGGCCGTTGGAACAGTCTGCGGGCCGTTGGCGCTTAGCGGATCCAGTAGCTCATGCGCTGGAACGGATAGCCGGGGAGGGCGCGTCTTCGACGGGACTCACCCGCGAACAGTCCGCCCGGTGATACCGGCAAACCGATTTCGTAAGCCGTCTTCACCGCATGCATGAATCCGTCTCCTTCCTCTTCGTCGTTTTCATCTGCAGCATGAGCGAGGCCGCCGAACAAGGTCAGCGCCGCGGCGGCTTCGTCCGCCTGCTTTTCCGGCCATGCTTCGGATATACCCGCCGAAAACCTCGATACCGGGCCAATTTCTATCAGCGTATCCACGGCAAGATCGGCCAGGCTTCGCGCCGAAGCGCCCGATCCCTGGCTCGATTCCTGGCCGGCGAGCGATCCCTCGCCTTCGACTGTCCGATGGATCCAGCGGTCCAGGTCCGCCATCTCTGCCGGCCCCACCCTTTCTCCCGTGGCTCCGCAGACGATCGTCAGTGACGGCGTCGATACGGATATCCCATCCAGCCTGGTCTTCGATGCTTCCGCGGCTAAGGGTGCGGAGCGATTTCCATCCATGGTCCCGCCGATCTCCCCGCGCGCCATTGCGATGCGTAGTCCCTCGTCGAGTGTGAACGCTCCGGCAGCCTGCGCGGCGGCGATCTCCCCGGCGTTGCGGCCACAGACTGCCGAGGGCCGTACATCCAGGCTGGACCACAGGGCGGTGATCGCGCACTGAAGGGCATAGGCCGCCGGGTCCGCCCAGGCTGGATCGTCGATCGGATGCGCCGTCCCTTCCCCGTCGAACAGGGGATCGAGCAGGGAGGCCTCCGTTTCGCCGCGGTACAGCGCTTCGCAGTAATCCAGGACGCCTCGCACCACGGGTTCCGAATCGTACAGGCGCTTGCCGGTATCCCGCCATCCGTCGTCCCAACCATCATATACGAACGCCACCTTCGGCGCGGCCGCGGCCACATTGATCGAGTTCGACTCGACGGAATCAGAACGGGCCTCATTCGACGCGAGTACGTCCAGTCCTTCGCGGAGCGTTGCGACACTGCGAAACACCACGCCGTTCCGGTAACTGAAGTGGCTTCTACCCACACTTGCGGTCCACGCCATATCCGACAGGAACTCATCTACCGATTCCGCGTTCGAGCCGGCCGCAAGATTACGATCCAACCAGGACAGGTAACTTCCCGCGAGTTCCCTGAGTGCCGCCGGGTTCTTGCCCGAGAGCGGCAGGAGGCGGCTCGTCCGCGCCCCGGGACGCACACTGTCCCGTTCCGGTTCCGGAACGCCCGGAGGCAGTTTCACCGCGACGGCCTGCCGTGCGCCGGTCGCTTCGATCTCCGTTTGCGCCGATCGCGCGCCATCGGCGCGCGTCCCATAGCCTTCGACCACCACGTGGGCGTTCGCCCCGGATATGCCGAAGGCGCTGACCGCCGCGCGATGCGGCCGTTCGGGACAGGCCGGCCAGTCCACGGTTTCCGAGGTCACCCGCACGGGAAGGCGGTCCCATTCCACGTTCGGGTTCGGCTTCTCGAAATGAAGTTGTTTCGGGATGCGCCTGTGACGAATCGCCATGACTGCCTTGATCAGTCCGGCGAGGCCGGCAGCAGACTCGAGATGGCCGATATTGGTCTTCACCGACCCCACCAGGAGCGGCCGGTCCGGCGCGCGTCCCCTGCCGTAAACCGCGGCGGCCGCCTGCACCTCGATCGGGTCGCCCAGCGCCGAACCGGCGCCGTGGGCCTCCAGATAGTCCACTTCCGCGGGATCGACGCCCGCCTGCGCCAGCGCGTCCTCGATCACCCGTTCCTGCGCCGGACCATTGGGCACCGTGGGTCCCGCGGTCGCACCGTTCTGGTTGACCGCCGAACCCCGGATGACGCCCCAGATGCGGTCGCCGTCCGCCTGGGCCGCGCTCAATCGTTTCAACACGACCACGGCGCAGCCTTCGCCTCTAACGAAACCGTCTGCTTTGGCGTCGAAGGCGTAGCAACGACCTTTATTGGACAGCATGCCCAGGTAGGCCATTTCCGACGTGATATCGGGGGACAGCACCGTATTTACCGCTCCTGCCAGAGCCATATCCACTTCTCCGAGACGGAGGCTGGCCACAGCGTGGTGCACGGCAAACAGGGCCGACGCACAATTCAGTTCCAGAGGGACCGAGGGACCTTCCAGGCCCAACAGGAAGGAAATCCGGCTTACTGTCAGGCTTCTGGCCGTACCCAGGAAATTGACGCCGCCTCCCTGGTTCTTCATCAGATCACGATACTCGCTGGAAGATATACCCGTGTACACCCCCGTACGCGAACCTCGGAGCCTGTCCGGATTGATTCCCGCGTCATCGATCGCGTGCCAACTCGTCTCCAGCAGGAGCCGCTGCTGGGGATCCATGCTGCGCGCTTCCAGTGGCGATACCCTGAAGAACCTCGCATCGAACTGGTCTATGTCGTCTATGAACCCTGCGCGACGCCAACCTTCGTCGCCCTGGTCCGGCCCATCCGGCGATACACTCGCCGTTCCGGTGTCGGGACGCACGTCCGTGACGGCATCCGTACCTTCTTCCAGCATGCTCCAGAAGGCATTCAGGTCCGGCGCGCCGGGAAAACGGCACGCCATGCCGATAATGGCAATGCCTTCGTTTTCGGACCGGGAAACGGCACCGCTCGCGGGTCCTGTGGGCGCTTCCGGGACAGCAGAGGCACCGCTCGCGGGCCCTGTGGGCGCTTCCGGGGGCGCGATGGCAAAGCGGCCGGATCCGGCAGGCGCTTCCGAACCCGCGGCTTCGCTTCCGCTGCCACCGGATTCAGGATCGCCGCTTTCCAATTCCGCGTCGCCGATCTCGTCCATCAGGTGGGTGGCGAGAGACGAGATATCCGGATAGTCGAAAACCAGGGTATTGGGCGCCGTGTAGCTGCCCGCAAGGGCGCGGTTCAACCGGTTCCTCAGTTCGACCGCCATCAGCGAATCCATGCCGAGGTCGAAAAAACCCACGGTAGGCGCAGGCGTGGACGACAGCCGAAGCACCGATTGCACTTCCCCTTGCAGGAAGGAAACCAATACGTTCTCCCGTTCCGCGGAGGGTGTATTCCGCAGACGGGTCAAGACGTCATCCGAGGATTCCGGCGCCTCTTCCGCCTCCTCCTGGGCAGCCGTGAGCAGGTCCTCGAGCAAGGGCGGCCGGCTTTCCGCCGCTTCTTCGAATACGGACCAGTCCATCGCCATGACCACGGAATGGGTTCCATCCTGCCGGACCAGCCGGTCCAGTGCCCTCAGGCCCTGCTGCGGGGTAAACCAGCGACCGCCGAGAGCCGCGCGTTGGCTTTCGATCCGTTCTTTCTGCTCCGCTGCTTCGCCGATCTCCGACCAGGCGCCCCAGGCGATGGCCTGTCCCGGAAGCCCCAACGCCCGTCGGTGGCCGGCCAACTGGTCCAGGAATGCATTGGCCATGGCGTGGTTCGCCTGGCCCGGGTTGCCCATGACGCCGACCCGGCTCGAGAAGAGCACGAACAGATCCAGGTCCCGGTCCCGGGTCGCCTGGTGAAGGTGCCAGGCGCCCAGTATCTTGGGCCGCAACACGGTCTCGAAGTTCTCCCAGCGCTGGTTCCCCAGCGCGCCGTCCGACAGCACACCCACGCTGTGGATCACCCCGCCCAGGGGCGGCAGATCCCGGTCCATGCGCTCGAGCATCGCGTCCACCGCGTCCAGATCCGTCACATCCGCCAGTTCCACCTGTACCGCCACACCCCGCTCCCGGAGTTCCTGTATGGCTTCTTCGGCTTCCGCGTCCGGCTGGCGGCGGCCATTCAGCACGATCGTGCCGGCGCCGCGATCCGCGAGCCAGCCGGCCACCGCGCAACCGATGCCGCCCAGTCCCCCCGTCACCAGGTAGGTGCGGTCCTTCTTCAATCTGCCGGTGACCAGCGGGGGCGGCGTAACGACGATCTTTCCGAGATGGCGGGCGGACCGCATGAAGGACAGGGCGGCGCCTGCTTCGGCCAGGGGCCAGCGGCTGTGTATGATGGGTTTAAGTTCTCCCGAAACCAGGCGCTCCATGATACCTCTGAGGACGCGGCCGACCCAGGCAGGGTCCGTCTTCTTCAGTACATCCAGCTCCAGGATGTCGTAGGCCACGTCGGGACGCAGCGCGGCCATCTCGTCCCCGGTCAGGATGTCGCGCCGGGCCATCTCCACGAAACGGCCATCGGGCTTGAGGCAGGACAGGCTGGCGTCGATGAACCCCTCGCCCGTCAGGCTGTTCAGGACCACGTCCACCCCTTCGCCACCCGTGGCTTCGAGGATCTCCGGTCCGAACGCCGTCGTGCGGCTGTCGTAAATGTGCTCTACGCCCAGCGAGCGGAGATAGGCCTGTTTCGGAGCGCTTGCCGTGGCATGGACCTCGGCCCCCGCGGCCTGAACCAGCTGGATGGCCGCCAGTCCCACTCCGCCGGCACCGGCGTGAATGAGCACTTTTTCTCCCGCCTCGAGTCCCGAGTACTCGAAGGAAAGCGCGGCGGATACGAAGGCGCTGGGTACCGTGGCGAGTCCGGAGACGGAGAAGCCCTCCGGCGCGGGCGCCACGAGATCCCCATGGGTGATCATGAGCGGTGCGAAGGCGCCGAAGCCCAGACCCACCACGTGATCTCCCACCGAGACGGACGATACTCCGTCGCCCACCTCGGTGATCACGCCGCACATCTCCCGTCCCAGGAGACCCTCTTCGATGAAGCCGAGGGACCGGAATACATCCCAGAAATTGAGTCCGGCCGCCTCGACCGCTACACGAACTTCGCGGGGTTCGAGCGGGCGCGGCGGTAGTGGTTGTACGAAGGGTTGGTCGAAGACGCCCGCCGGGTCTGGCGCCAGCACCCATTCCTGGTCTTCCGGAAATTCCAGGCTACCTGTACTGTCTCCCATTCGAACCAGCCGTGCCACCAGGCGGCCTTCCCGACGGTAGACGATGTGGTTCTCCTCGTCCGGGTACATGAGTTCATTGACGAGATCGGGACCCGGCGCCAGTTCCGCGGGATCCAGATCCAGCATCCGTGGTTGCAGATGCGGCGCTTCGCGGGCCACCCCCTTGCCGAATCCCCACAGGGCGGCACCCGCCAGTTCACCGCCGAGCTCCCGTTCCAGTACCTGGGACCCGCGGGTGATGAACCAGACGCCCCTGGCCGGGGTCGAATCGGTGTCGATCAGCCCCTGCACGAGTGCGAGGGCACAGGCTCCTGCACGCTGCACTTCCGCGGCCAGTTCCAGCGTGTCGGTCTGCGCACCGGGGCCGTCCAGGCCGGCCAGGTGTACGACGCCGCTGAACGGCACGTCCCGCGGCAGGCTTTCGATCACCGATCGCCACGATTCCCGTTGTCCCCATTCCGCGGTGGTCCTGACGATACCCGGGCCGTTTGTGGCAGGCAATCCGTCCGCTGCATCGCCGTCCCGCACCAGGCAGACCGTCTGGTTCCGCGCCGCCAGTGCGGACGCGAGTTCCTCCGCGCGTCCCGTCCGGTCCTCGGTGAGGATCCACGCGCCGGCAGGTTCGGATACCTTCGCCGGTCCCTGAGCCACGATCACGCCTTTGTCCAGGATCGTGGATGCGTCCGATGTATCCGGCCCGCCTGGTCCGTCTGGTGCGCCTGTTCCGTCCGGTCCGTCGGGTCCCAGCACTTCCGATTCCGCGAATCCCGCGTCGCCAAGGGCCCGCCGCCAGACGTCGGGGCCTGCGAGCGCGTGGTGGGGCCGGTAATCGTCGGCGAACCGCCACCAGCCGTCGAGTTGTCCGAAGGTCAGGTCCATCCAACCCAGTCCGCTGAGGTTCTCGAGTGCGATCAGATGGCCGGACGGTGCGAGCAGATCCCTGCAGTGACCGAGGGTCTCCGTCAGGTACCGTGTCGCGTGCAATACGTTCGACGCGATCAGCAGGTCATAACCATGGGGTTCGAATCCCTGCCCGATCGGGTCCTTTTCGATATCCAGCGGGCGATAGTCGATGGCTCCGCCGCGGTCGCCGAACCGGGATTCCGCTTCGGAGAAGAAACCCGCGGAAATATCGGTGTAGGTGTAGAGGAACCGTCCTTCCGGAAGCTCGGGCAACACGGACGCGGTCGCGGACCCCGTGCCGGCCCCGACTTCGATTACCCTGAGGCGCCGTCCATCCGGCAGTGTGGAAACGAGGGCCTGCACCGCCTCCGTGAGCATCCTGTTCGCGGCCCGCGCGACGGGCGCTTTCAGATAGAGATCGCCCGCCGTCGGTTCTCCGCTGCTGAACAGGAGGGTCAGGGGGTCCTCTTTTCCGCGAAGCACCTCCGCCAGGGCTAGGCCGGACCGCAGGAACAACCCGATCTCGATCTGGCCCTGGTCATACCTGTCCTTCATCCAGTCGGCGAAGGCCTCGAGGTCGGCGGGCATGTGTTCAGGGAGCGGATCCTCCGGACCCACAACCACGCGGAATCCGTCGTCCCGCTCATCCATTACGCCGGATCTGGCAAGCATCTCGAAGAGCCGGCGAAAGAGGCGGGTGTGTTCGGGCAGGACGCCCAGCGCCTGCCGGAGATCGTCGGGATCCACCACCGCGCCTTTCTCACGCTGCCATCCCAGTTCCTCCAGCGACGCGAGTGCGCGGGACCGCGACCATCGCTCCAGGTCCGCCAGCAGGGCGTTCCGGTTCTCCGGATCCACGCCGGCGTCCGTCAGGTAGCCCGTAAACGACTGTGCGTTGCCCGCGACTTCCGACGGACTGGGAAAGAATTCCGCCGCTTCGATACCCGGAGCCAGGGGGCGCTCGCGCCATACGACCTCGTACAGCAGGTCATTCACGCCTTCGACGGCCGCCAGAAGGGCCGCCCGGGTCGCCCGTTTCACCGTGTATCCGCTCAGGCGGCCGACCAGGGCGCCGTTCGGATCGTAAATCCGCATCTCGCCGCTCAGTACTTCCGGCGTCTCGTCCGGGTTCGCCTCGGCGCCGCGCGAGGATTCGCCCAGCAGCACGTGACAGACCACCCGGTCCGGCAGCGGCCCCGCCAGCCACATCCGCTCCCAGCCGAAGGGCAGGTAGGTCGCTCCGCCTTCGGTCTCCGCCACGTTCCGGGCAACGCCCATGACCTGGAAGCATCCGTCGAGGACGAGCGGATGCACGTCCAGCCCGTCCCTGTCGTGGGGTTCCGTTATAGAGACCTCCGCTACCGCCTCGCCCGGCCGGGACCATGCGTTTCCGAGCGTGCGGAAGCTGGGACCGAGATCGACCCCCGTACTCGCCCGGTGGCGGTAGTAGCCCGCAACGTCCACGGGCAAGAGTCCGTCTTTCAGCGCTTCCAGGTCGACCTGCCGGTCAACCTGGCCAGCCTGGCCAGCCTGACCAGCCTGACCGGACTGGCCGCCCGTACCGTCTCCCGGATCAGGGGCGCCCGGTGCGATGCGCCCTTCTACATGGACCGTCCACTCTTCTTCATTCCCCTTGCTGTAGATCTGCATGCCTCTGGATGCATCCGGTTTCGCCGTCTCGATCACGACCTGAACCCGTCGTCCGTTGTCGGCCCCTTCCTCGTCGTCGAAGACCATCGCGTTGTGTAACTGCATGTCTTCCAAAACCATCGGACCGCTTCCCTCAAGCATTGATACGGCACAGGCCATGGAACCGTACAGGGCGCCTGGAGCCAGGACGCGGTTGAAAACGCGGTGGTCGTTCAGCCAGGATGGATCCGCGGGGAAGATCTCCGTTTCGAAGGTGATCTCGCCGCGGGCGGACTCGTGACGGTCTCCCAGCAGGGGATGGCCGGCGCCGCTCCGACGTTGCTTCGGCGCTTCGACCCAGTGCCGCTGGCGTTGGAACGGGTACCCCGGCAACGAGATCCTGCACCGGGACTCCCCGGCGAACAGTCCTTCGAAACGGATCGGCAGGCCGGCCTCATAGGCCGCTGCTACAGCGTTTACGAGACTGCCCACTACCGGTATCGGCGAATCATCGGAGGGACGGGTGAGACTGGGGAGCACTTTGGGCGCCGGTGTCTGCGGAGTTTCCGGCCAGGACGAAACGGTCAGGGGCGCCAGGATCGCGTGCGGACCGATCTCGACGACCAGGTCCGCGCCGAGCGCGGCCAGCGTGCCGACACTTTGGGCGAAAGCCACGGGTTCCCGCGCGTGCCGCTTCCAGTAGGCCCCGTCGAACAGGTGATCGGAAGCTACTTCCCGTCCCGTCAGATTGCTCACCACGGGAATCGACGGGGTACCGATGGCCACCCCGTCCAGTGAGGATTCCAGCGCGTCCAGGGCCGGTTCCACCAGCGCGCTGTGGAAGGCCCTGGTGGTGTTCAGCCGTCTTGCACGGATCCCTGCCGCCTCGAAGTGTCTCATGACGGCTTCGACGCCCGGGACCGTTCCGCTTACCACCTGGTGCGACCCGTTGTCCGCCGAGATATTGCACCCGATTCCGCCGGCCGCTTCGAAATCGCCGGCCGCTTCGTTCAGCACTTCCAGTTCGGCTTCGACCCGTTCCGCGGGCGCGAAAACCGCGGCCATGGCACCTTCTTCGGTACCGGACAGCAAGGTGCCCCGCGTGGCGGCGAACCGCATCCCGTCTTCCAGGCCGAATACCCCCGCGGCATGCGCCGCGGCCAGTTCCCCGACGCTGTGGCCCATGACCACGGCCGGCCGAACGCCGATGCTTGACCAGAGGGCCGTCAGCGCACATTCCAACGCGAAAAGCGCCGGTTGCTCCCAGGCCGTGTCGTTCAGCGGTCCTACCGCTTCGTTACGGCCGAACATCACATCCAGCAGTGAGGTCTCGCGGACCTCCTGGAACACCGCTTCACAGCGGTCCAGTACCGCACGGGCTACGGGCTCCTGTTCGTAAAGCGCCTGCCCCATGCCGACCCACTGGCTTCCCTGGCCTGTATAGACAAATGCAATCTTCGCCGGTTTCAGGGCGTGCTCGATCGGGCCGGTTCCGGTCAGTTCGGTGAGCCGTTCCCGCAGTGAATCGATATCGTGGAAAGCAATGCCCGCGCGGTGATCGAAATGGCTTCTTCCCACGCCCGACGTCCACGCCATATCCGAAAGGAGCCCTTCCAGACCGGCCTCGCCGTCGCCGTCGACGGAGTGCGATTCTTCGGACCGGCCGGTCTGCTGGTCGAGCCAGGAAAGGTATCGGCCGGCCAGTTCGCGTAACGCGTCGTCCGATTTGCCCGACAGTGGTAGCAATCGGGTCTTGCGCGGTCCCAGGTCATCGGACGGCACAGGCGCGCCAGCCACCGATTCAGGCAATGAAGCGGCCACAGCGACCGGCGATCCGGCGACCGGCGATCCGGCGACCGGCGATCCGGCGACCTCGCGGCCGCCTTCCCCTGCTTCATCCGGTGCGCGGTACTCCTCCACCACGATGTGGGCGTTGGTTCCGGAAATGCCGAAGGAGTTCACGCCCGCCATGCGCGTGCGCCCGTCCGTACGCGGCCAGTCTATCATTTCCGTGGTAACCCGTATGGGTAGGTTATCCCAATCGATACCGGGGTTCGGGTCGTGGAAGTGAAGGTGCTTCGGGATCACTCCATGCTTTACCACCAGGGCGGCCTTGATCAGTCCGGCCACACCCGCGGCCGACTCCAGGTGGCCGAGATTGGTTTTGACGGAACCCGTCAGCAGCGGATGATCGGCGCCGCGTCCCCGGCAGTAGACTTCGGACACGGCGTCGATCTCGATCGGGTCGCCCACGGTCGTCCCGGTCCCGTGCGCCTCCAGGTACTCCACGTCCGTAGGAATTACCCCCGCCTGGTCCAGCGCGTCTTCGATCACCTGGATGAGTGCGGGGGTATGGGGGACGGTCAGGCCCGTGCTGGCTCCGCCGTGGTTTATGGCCGAACCGCGGATGACGCCCCAGATCCGGTCGCCGTCGGCCTCTGCCTCGCTCAGCCGTTTCAGGACCACCACGCCGCATCCTTCGCCCCGTACGTAGCCGTTCGCCGACGCGTCGAAGGTCTTGCACTGTCCATCCGGTGACAGCATCATGGAATCGGCGCGCAATTCGTAAATACGGGGATTCAGGAGCGCCTGCACGCCGCCCGCAAGGGCCAGGTCGGCCTTGCCGTGCTGCAGGTCCGATACCGCGTCGTGGATCGATACCAGAGACGACGCGCAGGCGGCGTCCACCGCCTTTACGGGACCCATCAGGCCCAGTACGAAAGCGACCCTGCCGCAGGTGCCGTTAAGGTTCGTGCCGCTCAGTGCGTAGAGACAGGAGGCCGCGTCGGAGGGCCGGGTGGATTCCAGGACCAGCATGCGGTACTCGTCGTTGCTGATCCCGGTGTAGACCCCGGTACGGCTGCCTTTCAGGCTGTCCGGGTCGATTCCCGCGTCTTCCAGCGCCTGCCAGCTCGTTTCCAGCGTCATCCGCTGCTGCGGGTCCAGCAACTGCGCTTCGACCGGTGAAATCCGGAAGAAGGACTCGTCGAACTGGTCGATGTCGTCCACGAAGGCGCCATACCTGCAGCCGTCGCTGATTACCGCGCCTTCCGGGAAGAGCGTGCCGATGCGCCCGGTACCCGATCCGGGGACGCCCTCGGTCACCGCGTTCCCACCCGCTTCAAGCAGGCGCCAGAATGAATCCAGGTCCGGTGCGCCGGGAAACTTGCAGGCCATGCCGATGATCGCGATCGACTGTTCGTGCACGGCGTTCCGCTTCGTCCTTTCCCCGGATCGACCGGCCGCTTTCTCGCTCGCCCGTGGTGGTGTTTCGATCGACATTATCGTCCCTTTCGTCTACTTAGTTTCTTTCGTCAACTGGGTCTGTTTTGGAGACCGTCCACCCTGCCGAATACCGACTCCGGTGCTTCCGCCAATTGCTTGATTCGCTGCAGGAACCGGGCGGCCGGCGCGCCGTCCACGATCCGGTGGTCGAAGGTCAGGCTGAGCGCCATCATGCGGCGCACGCCGGTCTCCCCGCTTGATTCGTCGACAACGACTACCCGCTGCACCGCCCGCCCGAGCCCGAGTATCGCACACTGGGGATAATGTATGATCGGGGTGAAGGCGTCCACGTCAAACATGCCCAGGTTGGTCAGGGTGAAGGTTCCGCCCTCGATCTGGTCGAGCGTCAGGCTGCCGTCCTGCGCGGCCTGGATCAGGCTTTTCGTTGTTGCCGAGACATCCTGGAGCGTTTTGCCCGGTACGTCCTTGATTACGGGCGCGATCACCCCGTCGGCTGTATCCACCGCGATACCAATGTGGATGCCGTCGTTCAGCACCACGCCGTCGCGCCAGGATGCGTTCATGACGGGATGCTCGGCCAGGGCGACGGCGGTAATCCCGACCATCAGATCGTACCAGGACGGGCGGTAAGCCTCTTCGTACAACGAGGAAAGCGCGGTAACGTCTGCCTCGGTGTTCAGGGTGACCGGCGCCGTGGTCCGATGTGCCTCGACCATCCGGCGGGCGATGACCTGGCGCATGTCGCCCTGGACGGCGCCGGCCCTTCCGTCCGTCCCGTCCACCGCGGGTACGTGCCGCCGGCTGCCTTCGTGCCTGCGGGCGGCTTCGAGCACATCCCTTTCCACGATCCGGCCCGATCTTCCGGTTCCTTTCAATGAACGCCAGTCGATGCCCGCGGACTTTGCCGCGCGGCGGGCCCGGGGACTGATGGCGGGGGCGTCCTGCGCTCGAGGGGCGCCCACGGCGGTTCCGGCGGCCGGTAGGGTTGGTGCGGCCGCAACGCTTCCGCCCGTTCCGGCCTTGACGACTTCGCTCTCCGTATCGTCCGGTCTCCCCGCATTCGGATCAAAGGTCTCGAGTTCTGCTTCGGCTACGACGTAACCCAGGAGCGTTCCCACGGGCACGTTCCGCCCCGGAGGCGGCGAAGCATCGGGGATCTTCAGGATGCCGGCCTCGAAAGACTCCACTTCCGCCGCGGCCTTGTCGCCCTCGATGGTGCATACCATTTCGCCCTTGATCACCGGATCGCCGTCCTTTTTCAGCCATTCGACCAGCGTGCCTTCTTCCATGTTCCAGCCCAGCCGCGGCATGACGATTTCGTAGGGCATGCGCCGTTCCTATTCCACGAGCAGTTCGCGGACGGCCTGTTCGATCGATGCCCTGTCCGGGACGACGGCCTGCTCGAGGGAAGGGCTGTAGGGCGTGGGCACGTGGGCGCCGTTCAGCCGCTTGATCGGCGCGTCGAGTTCGTCGAAGCCGTGTTCGGTCACGCGGGCCGATATTTCGGCGCCGATCCCGCACGGCATGAAGGTCTCGTCCACAATGAGCAGCCTGCCCGTTTTCCGCACGGACGCTAGGATGGTTTCCACGTCGAGGGGCGCCACGGTGCGCGGATCGACGATCTCCAGGGAAATCCCCTCGCCGGACAGTTCCTCCGCGACCTGAAGGGCATGATGGACCATGACGGTAAGCGCCACGACCGTGGCATCGGTACCCTCGCGAACGACCGCGGCCTGTCCGAAGGGCACCCGGTGCTCACCGTCCGGCACGGGCCCCTTAAGGTTCAGCAGATGCCGGTGCTCCATGAAGAAAACAGGGTCCTCGCCGCGCAGCGCCGTGGCGAACAGGCCCTTCGCGTCCGCGGGATTGGAGGGCAGCGCCACGCGGAACCCCGGGATGTGGACGAAGAAGGGATAGTAGCTGCCGGAATGGTGGGTCGCCGCGGAGTGGCCAATGCCGATGCAGCCCCGAAGCACCATAGGCATCTTCAGCCGGCCGTTGCTCATGTACTGCATCTTGGAAGTCTGGTTGATCAGCTCGCCCAGGCCGTCGAGGATGAAATCTGTAAACATGAAATCCACGACGGGCCGGGCGCCGGTCATGGCCGCGCCCGTGCACATCCCGATGAACCCCCGTTCGCAGATGGGCGTGTCGCAGAGCCTTAAGGGGCCGTGCTTCTCGTAGAGCCCGGCCGTGGTCTCGAAATTGCCGCCGCGTTCGCCCGCGCCTTCCCCGACCACGAATATGGCGGGGTCCGCGTCCATGGCGTCGGACAGGGCTTCCCGCGCGGCTTCCGTGAAGGTCTTCTCGGTCATACCGTCTCCCGGTACACGTGGCGGTCCGCCGTGTCGCCGTCGGGCCATGGACTGGCGGCCGCTTCCCTTTCCGCTTCTTCTACTTCCGTCCGGACGTCGGCTTCGATCCGGTCCAGATTGGACGCCGTCATCGTTCCCTCGGACAGGATACGGCGCCGGAACCTCGAAATGGGGTCCTTCTCCCGCCACTTGGCGACTTCCTCCTCGGTGCGGTACACGCCGGTAAGGCCCATCCCTTCGGCATGGGGTCGGGTGCGGTACGTCTTCGCTTCGATGAGGGTCGGTCCCTCACC
>VXWP01000006.1 GCA_009835325.1 Gemmatimonadota bacterium
GCTCCATTCCGATACGTTATGCTGGATCTATTTCTACTTATCCCATCACTCAGCCAGTCCCTGTGATTGTAATCTTCCGTATTCCATCCTGAAAAGATGTTGTGCAGCATTGCTTGCATGGTCATTTCTCCCTTGATTCTGCACTTCTCGGTCGCATCTAGAGGGAGTACGTACCGGACCGCGGCGCTTTGAATATACCCAATATTTGGACCTATGAATTCTAGTGTCAGATGTCGCTCGGGACAATCGTTACTGACAGCCTTTACTCTCGGGCGATTATCTGTCATCAGTTCTTCTTCCTCGAATACGAATCCGAGAGGCAGGTTGCTGAATACCGAAACCATTTCAGCACGAGTCACACCTATATGCCGACTATTCTGATCGGCATACACATCAACAAAAGTCAAGGAATACAATAAGAGAAACAAAAACAGTACGAAGTACCGCATTTTGGCACCGCCTAACTGGGATTGATGGTTAAAAACAAGGGCTGTTGTTGGGATCATTCAGTTGCAAACCGGTTTCTTCATCTCGAACGACTTGCAGGACTCATACACCCCACTAACCGCGTCTGCCTCGGCCCTGTCCATTGTAAGACCGTACTTCCTCTTTATCTCAATGTACTTGGCAACATACCAGCACCGATTGTTATCTGGCAACCACTCGGCCGGATCCTTCGCGACCTTCTGATATCGGTTCAGTCGGGGCGCCGCCAGCGTCAGATTGTCCAGATCGTTCCCGAATGCCTTTCGTTCCTCATCGGTCCGGGCGCTCAAACCGCTTTCGTGGGCTTCCGATACAGCGACTATATGCTCAATATCAGTCTCCCGCCGGTTTGAAAAGCAACGTAGTGAATACGGCGAAAATATGCCTCCCTGTTGAGCGATAATCCGTTGTTCAATGGACTGCGGATAAGAGTAGTCATCCCGGTCATAAGGCGTAACCCTGACTTCGGGCGTGATGACGATCCCGGACAGGACCGTATCTTGCGGTTGCGCTCCAACTGGCGAAGAACAAGATACCGAAACTAGTCCAATGATCAACAATCTGTGGATCGCTTTCACAACTTCTCCTTGAGTAGTTGTTTGATCTCGGTCAATCGACCTCGACCCAATCCAGTCGGGTCTCGATCCTTTACAGTCGATTGTCGATCTTGAGAATATGATTCAATATCGTACTCGCGGTATCGTCGAGACTGGATATCCGACGTTCTAACCTGCTCATTCGACGTTTCATTTCGGGGGGTTCACCTATTGCGGTCATCGTATGGCTCACTTTTTCCATATATGGGGTGGTCGTTTCGGTGGAAAGGGTTATAGTTTGATCCGAATATCGAGTACCTTTTGGATATTCGGATCGTAGTCACATTCATAACGTACCGGTATCCAACCTCCAATGGTATTCTGGATCTTCATGCTGTCGCCGAGGTAGATCAGGATACCTTCGTCCTTCTTGCCCGGTTTCCAGATGAATCGGGGAAACTTGGACTCAAGCAAACCGTCCGTCCATTCATAGGCTGTCACGCGGTCAAGGATGTATTCGACTCCTGCGATACATGGTGCTTTGGCGGATACTTCGTGTCTCTTACCCCAACATTGAAGGTCCTGCTTGCAAAGATCGTCCCCTGAAACCTGTTTTATCTTTGCTGTGGGAAAACGCGACTCTCCGGGAGTGATAGGATAGGCTACGTAAGCCAATTTGCCATTCGTCATTCCCCGCAATCTGTTCTCACTATCAACTCGCCAGTAGTTATCTGGCAATCCATACTCGGCGTACTCTTTGGCTTCTTCGGTCTGGAAACGCCTCAACGATGACAAGGGCAAACTCGACGCTGTAATCCGTTCTGTCTCAACAGAGGGTGATGAAAGGTTGGAGAGATAACGTGTCTCAAAGTAGAACAGGTCATTTTCTACGATGAAAGCGTACCTTTTGCCCACATAATCGAAGGATATCCAAACCTGTCTGACGTCCCTGTTTGGATCATCCTCGAATCTATATGCGTCAAGTATTTGTTGTCTGGTTGGCCCATTGATTTCAACCTCTTTCAGATTGTTCCCTTCAAATGTCACCGTCGCCCAAGACATCCCCCCGGTGGATATCGGTTCGGGGAACCGGAACCATATCCACATCATGTCGTATTGTCTCTTGCTATCCTTGATGGATCTCGCCATAGCCTTCAATCTGTTTTCAGATAAGGGCTGGTTGATCTCCACCGTTACAACTCTCTTTACTCCCCTTGTGGTTTGGTCCTCGATAATTGATGACTCGAACTGATCCGGGAACACGTTCCAAGTCTGTTGATCGGCGTGAACCCCTGTACCGTATCCTAACCAAACGAACGCAACCCATACAATGATCCGACGCATGATACACCTCCCGCACTGTTTCTTCTTCCAACTAAACCTTGAAATAAAAATCGCCAAACTCGTTGTATCGATTTCTCTCTGCAGACCTACTTATTAATTATGTTTAGGATTGTTAACATATCCCCTTTATTGGGTAGATATCAACGATGGGAATCGGTCACTTATCGAGGCGGACGCCAAGACAAGGAGGTAGACGTTAGCCGCAAACTTCTTTCTCTGCAATGCTTTTCACATCGGGTTGCACACTAGACACGGTGCGAGAGGTCAGTGCTTAGGGCAAGGTGCTTGTGAGCGATCACTTCATCTGGAATCTACCTAAAGACTAGTTGCTCATCTCGATCTTCGGCACAGTCCCCCCAAAGCCCGACGCGGTGAGGTCTCCTGATTGAAGAAGAACAGCTGCGTACATACGAGCAGTACTTTACCGATAAAGATGCCAACACAGACAGGTCGTGCCATCTCTGTTAAGGGAGCCGATGATAAGCCCGTATCTTCAAATAAAGTAACCCGCTGAAGGTTTACTAGTAGGAAAATTCAGTAGGTTCTTGTTTTCGATTCTATTATACACTCACTGAGTCTCGGTGTGGACCTAACCCGTTCGATTAATCCCTAATTTGTCGGTCCTCTTAACGTGCATCTTAGGAGTCTTCATCTGTTAATCGGACCAGTTCGCCCTCAGCACGAGGCCTGTTTGACAGGTATTTTTCGATCTCGCTTTCCAGCCACCTGACCGCACGATCCCCGACACGAATTGGTTTTGGAAAACTGCTCTTCCGCATCAACCTATAAATTGAAGCACGGCCGATTCGGCACCTATCCTGGACTTCCTGCCGCGTTAGCAGTCTATCTTGACCAGTCATGGCATCCTCCCTGGTTGAATTGATTCCATAAACACTTAAATCTGCCAGTAAGTTACCATGAATTCCGGGGATTACCAGACCCTACAATAAGGTGGATTTTAGGGGGCGGATGGGGAGTTGTCGGTTTGCTCGAATAGATGCTTCGGTAATGAGTACTGGATGGCGGGAGAACGTTTTAGATCTCTCGACTTGCGCCAGATGGTACGCACGCTGCCATACTTCATATCCATATAGTCAGCGACTTCATGGCACGCAGAGTACTTCTCATCTGACTCATACGGAAGATCCATGTTGTCGTGAACGAGTATTACCGAAATTGCGATAAACCGATCTCGCAATAGATTCGTGGATCTGCTTCTGCCGACGGACTTCGGTTCTACACATTGGCCGGTTGCTACTTCCAGTATCCATGCAATCACTGAATCAGGCAGATTGTTGATGAGCTTTCTGTCGTCAAGCTTTTCATCAATCCTCAATAACAGAAGGTATTCCTGCAAAATCCGGTATGCCAGTTGGCTTTCTCTTGCAATTTCACCGATACTCGACCGCGCATCTGGTATTGTATTAAGGATTAAAGCACCGAATCTGACTGTTGAATCTTTGTCCTCAATGGAATGGCCGATCATGAGTTTCAGGGCTTCCAAACGTTCAGAAACTTCAGGCGGCCGATCGCTGCGGTCCGGATAAGCCTCTTTTCGTTCCTTGATTATCTCGAGGTGATATTCGTTGCTCATGATGACTGACGCTCCGCTTGAGAATCACATTTTCCGTTTTCTGTTCTTACCAAGAAATCAGCCCACTCTTGCATGAGTTGCCGACGCTTTTGAAACTGATCTCCACGAGAGTAACTTTGTTCAACCGTGTTACCCACTACATGGGCCAGTGCATGCTCGCAGACTTCGCGGTGGAAATATGTGCACTCTCCCGCCCAGGTCCTGAACGAAGATCTGAAACCGTGAACCACGGTCTTCTCGCCTAGCCCGACCTGCCTAACCGTCTTGAGCAGCATTTCGGCCGTCATGGGAAAGCCCCGCTTCGCCATGGATGGAAAAATCAAGCCAGATTCGTCACGAAGGATCATTGCTTTTTCAAGGACCTTGATTGCCGTACTCGAGAGCGGAACGCGATGGGGCTTGCGCTGTTTCATTTTATGGGCTGGGATCTCCCATGTGGATGAATCTAGGTCGATTTCGTTCCACCTGGCGTCTCTGGCTTCTTTGGACCTCGATGCAGTCAGAATAAGGAACTGAAGGCACAGCCTGGATGGGATCGAGGCCACGCGGCTACCGATGATCTCGAACGCCTCCGGCA
The DNA here is from genome assembly GCA_009835325.1 of Gemmatimonadota bacterium. Taxonomy (NCBI): domain Bacteria; kingdom Pseudomonadati; phylum Gemmatimonadota; species Gemmatimonadota bacterium. The sequence goes on from VXWP01000006.1 coordinate 4,538, forward strand.
TTTCCTGAAAGTCGAGCGAACGAAAGTTCTTCCTTTTCTTTCTCATGGAAGGCAGGGCGCCGTCGATCATCTCGCCGGCGACGTTGTGCTCGACGTAACCGTGCGCCTGGCAAAACTTCAGTATCGCGCGGGTCCGCTGCCTTACCCGACCTGCAGTATCGGGAACCTTCTTCCAGATTGGTACAAGGACCTTCAGGACATCCTCCTGAGTGATCTGGTCGACCGGCAGATCGCCAAGTTTGGGCATGGCGTGGAGATCGAGCGCCTGCATCCAGCGCTTCGCGTGCGGCTCGCTTGTCCAACTTGCCTTAAGCCCCTCATGTGTCTTTCTGGCCGCCTCCTGGAACGTCGGAATCCTCTTCCTTCGTTTAATCGAACGGGGGTCCTTTCCGCCGGCGATCATGGCCCGGTTTTCGAAGGCTTTCTCACGAGCGGCGGCAAGTGTGACCGCGGGATAGGCTCCCAGGCCTATGTCGACGCGGCGACCGCTGAACATAACCCGCTGGATCCAGGATTTTCTCCCGCTGGGCTTGACGCTGAGGTAAAGCGTGTCGCCTGCGCGGTGCAGGCCGGCCCTTTTGATCGATTTAACTTCCGCAGCGGTAATTTGCTTCATATTGAGTTCCTCCAACCCCACATTGATACCAACATAAAATGCTGGAACAAAGGGGAAACTATGAGAAGTTACAAGAAAAAGAAAAACCCCGCCAAGCCTGGTATCACGGGCTTAACGGGGAATATACGGTAAAAAAACGGATTGTAAAAGAACTTATTTTTTATAGCGGGGGGAGGATTTGAACCTCCGACCTTTGGGTTATGAGCCCAACGAGCTACCAGACTGCTCCACCCCGCGTCGTCTATCCAATAATATACGGAATTCGCGGTTTCTGTCAAATGCTTTTTGCCGAATGCGGCACGTCCGTCATCGCCGAACCATCGGTGATACCGCACCCCGCGAACAGGGTGCGCTGCACCGCCATATCGTGGTCCAGGGTGTAGTCCGGCTCCTTCGCGCCGGATATACAGGCCGCGAGTTCGGTCAGCAGTGAAGGCGGTCCCGGCGGCGTGGGAACGGTCACCTCCTGCCATCCCGCCGCATAGTCTCCGTAGGCATCCGCCAGCGAAAGCGACAGGTTGTTCGATCCGATCGGCGTGTGGATGGCCGTACCCTTCGTTCCGTACAACTCGATGCGCCGGGTCAGCCCGCTCTCCACGTGCATGGACGCGGTGTCGATCGTCCCGAGGCCGCCGCCGTCGAACCGGTGGACGACCACCGCGTTGTCGACGTGTTTCCGTTCACCATGGAACTGCCCATACGTGGCGTCCACCCGCCGCGGCTCGCCCATGAACGTCACCATGATGTCGACCAGGTGCCCGGCCATCTCGAAATAGAGTGAACCCTTGTACCGGTCGAGTTCCTCCACCAGCCTGGCGTGGTAACCCATGGGTTTCGGGATGTGTCCCCTGAAGTAGAAGGGATCGCCCAGCGCGCCGGCCCTGCAGAGCCGGATCATCTCCGCGATCGCCGGGTTGTACCGCCACATGTAGGCCATCTGCAGGTGCAGGTGCTTGCGCCGCGCCGCGTCGTGCAGCCGCTCTAGCTGGGCCATGTCCACGCCCGCCGGCTTCTCGAGAAGCACGTGCTTGTCCGCCGCCAGCGCCTGTTCGGCGTAATCCAGGTTCTCCGAGACGCGGCCCTCGCAGATGATCGCTTCCGCATCGCTGTCCAACGCCTGCTCGATCGAATCGAAGACGGGGATGTTGGGAAGGTCCGCGGCCCAGTCGCCCAGTTTTGCTTCCCGGATCGCGGGATCCGGCTCGTAGACGCCCACAAGCTGGAATTCGTCCGGCCGGCTTGCGGCGTCGCGGATGTGCATGACGGTGTGACTGTGCCACAGGCCCAGGTACGCGAATTTCAGGGGCATGGGGAGTCCTTTCGGTGGTCAGGAGGAATGGGGGCGGTGCTACACGTAAAACCGGAAACCGACACCGCTGTCCTTCGCAAAAGGGGATGCTGGCAAAAGACATATGCTGGAACGAAAAGTTAGCCGTGCCCCGAGTGCCTGTCAAGTCACCATAAAACCGTTGACAGGCGTGTTTGCCGGTTCAACTTACCCGTCCATGCCCACTGACCTCTTCGTCTTCGTCCTGCTGTCCGCCGTCCTGCACGCCACGTGGAATTTCGTCGCCCGGCGCAGCTCGGGGAATCTGACCGTATTCTGGTGGTCCCTCTGGATCAGCTGTCTGTTCCTGCTGCCCTTCGTGGCGATCGTGGCCTCCGGAATGGGCCCCGCGGGATTCCTGGCCATGCTGGAAGCCGGATGGTTCTACGTGCTCGCCACCGGCGTCATCCATACGTTCTACTTCCTGTTCCTTGCACGGGCGTACGAACACGGAGAGATCTCCCTGGTCTACCCCATCGCCCGGGGATCGGGCATAGGCCTTACGGGTTTCCTCGGATGGCTGCTGCTGGGCGAAGAACTGACGCCAATGGGGGTGGCCGGCATCGGCCTGATCTGCTTCGGGATTCTGCTGATGGGCGTATCGGTCTTCCGGCACACGCGGGCCGTCAACCGCGGATTCGCATCCGCCCTGGTGGTGGGCGCCACGATCGTGAGCTACTCCCTGGTCGACAAGGTGGGCGTGAGTATCGTCCATCCCGTCGTATACATCTTCGGCATGTTTTTTCTGAGCGCCTTGTTCGCCACGCCCTTTGTCGCGGTCCGTCACCTGGGGATCCGGTGGCGCGGATTCGCGGAGACCTGGAAACCCGCGGCGCTGATCGGCGTCGGATCCACGGCCGCCTACCTGATGATCCTCTTCGCCATGACCGTGGGCCAGGTGGGCTATATCGTCGCGTTGCGGGAGTTCGCCGTGGTGCTCGGAGCCGTGCTGGGATTCGTCTTTCTCAAGGAGCGCATCACCCCGCTGAAGGTGGGTTCGGTGCTGATGATCGTCACCGGACTCGTCTTCATCAAATTCGGTTGAAGCAGGACGCGAAATAGCGCGTAACGCGCCTTGCTTTCGTGGGGCGAAATGACTACATTGCCTAGCGATTCCTATAGTGATCCGATCATGACCCGACCCGCCCTCGCGCTTCGCTGCTGCCGCAGGATATACGCCGCTGTCGCGGGATATACGCCGCTGTCGCAAGATAATCAATAAAGGAGACTAGCAAACTTGTCCCGTCTGAACCGACGTTCCTTCATTCGAAACACCGCCATATCCGTTGGCGCGCTGACCGTCGGCGGCACGGCGCTGCAGGGCCTGATCGCCCGGCGCGCCCGGGCCATGGTCGGCGGGTACGCCCACCTGGTTGCGCCCCGCGGGGAAGGGGGATACGGACCCCTTTTTCCCGTGCCCTCGCAAAACACGGGGGAGACCATGCTCGAACTCCCGCAGGGATTCTCCTATACCGTTTTCGGCAAGAAAGGCGGGCTCATGTCGGACGGCCATCCCACACCGCCCGCCCACGACGGCATGGCCGCCTTTCCCATGGACGGGATGGTCCGGCTCCTGCGGAACCACGAGATCAACACGGGCAAACCGGTGGAAGCCATCGGCAACCGGGACGCGGCCTACGATCCAACGGCGCCCGGCGGCGTCACCACGCTCATTGTCGATCCACGGACGCGCGAACTGGTCCGCGATTTCGTCAGCGTGGGCGGGACGCTCCACAACTGTGCCGGCGGCCCGACGCCGTGGGGGTCCTGGATCACCTGCGAAGAGACCACCATGGGTACGGACCGGTTCTTCAGTGCGCGCTGGCTCCAGTACCTGGGCGGGTACGACAAGGAGCACGGGTACTGCTTCGAGGTGCCGGCCGACGCCGAGGAGAGCGTGGCGGCCGAACCCCTGACCGGCATGGGACGGTTCGTCCACGAGGCCATCGCCGTCGATCCGGCCTCCGGTATCGTGTACGAGACCGAAGACAACAATCCGAGCGGATTCTTCCAGTACATCCCCGATCACCCCGGTGAGCTTGCCCGGGGAGGGCGCCTGCGCATGCTTGCCGTCAAGGATCGGCCCGGATATGACACGCGCGATGGCCAGACCATGGGCACCTCCCTGCCCGTTACCTGGGTGGAGATCGAAGATCCCGATCCCGCGGGGGCAGGTCTGGACAATCACCTGGTGTACCAGGAGGGGGCCGACAAGGGCGGCGCCGCCTTCGACCGCCTGGAAGGGTGCTGGCACGGCAACGGACGCATCTTCTTCACGGCGACTACCGGGGGCGACGAAGGCCTCGGACAGGTATGGGAATACCGCCCCGAAAGTGACGACGAAGGCGTGCTGACGCTCCTGTTCGAATCGCCCGACGCCTCGCTCATGGCCGCGCCGGACAACGTCTGCGTGAGTCCCCGCGGCGGCCTGATCGTGTGCGAGGACAACCGGAACGGCATTCAGCACATCCGGGGCCTGACCAGCGACGGCCGCGTGTTCGACGTGGCCCGGGACGTGGCCGGCATCGCCTACCGGGGCGAATTCGCCGGGGCGACCTTCAGTCCGGACGGCGAGACGCTCTTCGTCAACATGCAGCGGCCCGGGCTGACCTACGCCATTTGGGGCCCCTGGCAGAAAGGCGCGGTCTAGGGACCGTGGCGGCAAAGCGCCGTCCAGGGAGTACGATTGTTTTCCACGGAAATCAACGCCTTCAGAAATCGACTGGCCGGCGGTGAACTGTGTCTCGGTCCCGCCGTGACCTTCACGGATCCGGCCGTGACCGAGGCCCTGTGCGATTCAGCCGACTTCATCTGGATCGACACCGAGCACACGGCGATGAACCTGGAGACGGTCACGCGGCATCTGATGGCTGCGCGCGCGGGGGGCACCGCCGCGCTGGTCCGCGTGCCTTCGAGCGCCATAGGGCATGTCAAGCCCATCCTGGACGCCGGCGCGCCCGGGATCGTCGTCCCGCAGGTCCGTTCCGCCGCCGAGGTGCGAGGCGTGGTCGACGCATGTCGATACCCGCCCTCGGGAGACCGGGGCTTCGGACCCCATCGCCCGTCGAACTACGGACGGGCGTTTGCTGATTTCGACGCCTACGTCGACGACATGAACCGGGACCTCTTCGTCTCGGTCCAGATCGAGCATGTAGAAGCTTACCGTGAACTGGAGGCCATCGCGGCCATTCCCGGCCTGGACAGCCTGGTCATCGGGCCCGTGGATCTGAGCGGATCCATGGGCACCCTGGGGCGGCTCGAAGACGACGAGATCGTGACCGCCATGGAGCGGATCATCGACGTGGGGCACGAGGCGGGCCTCTCCATCGGCATGGGCATGGGATCGCAGTACGCCTTCGGCCGTCGCTGGAGCAGCCGGGGCGTAGACTGGATACAGGTTGACTGCGACTACAGCTACCTGATCAGTGGTTTCGAACGGGTCGCCGCCGGCGTCCGCGGCGACGGTTAGGCACGCCTTCAGAAAGGCTTCGGACTGGCTAACGATTCCCGCCGCACTTCATCGGAAGATCAACTCTACGTCCTGCGTACGGCGCCCGAACCGCTCGCGGACTTCTGTACCGCGGCGATGGCCGTGGTGGGACTCTCACGGACGGACGCCAGGCTGACGGCGGACGTCCTGATCCGCACCGACATGCGCGGGATCTACACGCATGGCACGGTCGCGTTGCGGCGATACGTACAATTGATGCGCGACGGCGGGATCGATGTAACCGCCGTACCGGAAATCACGGACGACGGTCCCGCCTGGGCGCGGATCGACGCCCGCCGGGCCGTGGGCATGGTGGCCTCGCACTATGGCATGACGGTGGCCATGGACAAGGCCGCACGCTGTGGGATCGGCATGGCTACGATACGCCGGAGCAACCACTTCGGCGCGGCATCGGCCTATACGGTCATGGCGGTCGAGAACGCGGATCGACCCTTGATCGGCCTCGCCATGAGCAATACCGACGTGGTCATGAACATACCCGGCGGACGCGGTGCGGCCATCGGCAACAATCCCTTCTCCTACGCCGTCCCGGCCCGGTCCCAGCCGCCCATCGTGCTGGACATCGCCATGAGCACGGTGGCGGGGGGCAAGGTGGCCTCGTACCAGGCCCGCGGCGAACCGCTCCCGGAGGGATGGCTCACCGATGCGGAAGGGCTTCCGACGACGGATCCCGGCGTATTTACCGTCACCGGCGCCCTGACGCCTTTCAGTGCGCACAAAGGTTATGGCCTGGCATTGCTGGTGGAGTCCCTGGCCGGGGTGCTTGCCGGCGCGGGGGTCACGACGGACATCCTGTCCTGGTCCAAGGTCTCGGACGACACCTGCGACGAGGGACACACCTTCATGGCCATCGACGTGAGCGCCATGATGCCGCTGGACGACTACTACGACCGCATCGACGAACTCATCCGCCGCATGCGGGACGCGCCGAAAGCGACCGGAGTGCAACGCACCTACGTGCCCGGGGAGATGGAACTCGACAGCGAAGCGGTTTCCCGGCGCGAGGGCGTTCCGCTCACGCGCATGGCGGCGGAGAATCTGGCGGGGCTGGCCGACGATACCGGGCTGGCGGACCGGCTGCCCTTCGACTGGCCATGAGGTAGCGCATCGTTCGTTGAAGCTGTGAGCGCGGTTGGTCTTCAGCATTGACGTACAGACGACTAGCAGAGAGGACCACGAAATGCCCACCGTAAACCGTGCCGTCGAGCTGCTCAAGCGGGGCCAACCCATTTACTACGGCGGCGCCGGCGAACTGAGCTATGAAAAGGGCGTCGAAGCCTCCGGAAGGTGGGAGGACTACCTCGTCGTCGAAATGGAACACGGCCTCTTCGACCTGCCGGGTCTCAAGGCTTTCATGGCCGGCCTGGTGGATGCGGGACCCACGTCCGGCGGACACCTTACGCCCTGCATCATCGTCACGCTGCCCACGAACGGGACCAGCGAGGCGGTCATGCGAGCGAATGCCTGGATGGTCAAGCAGCTCCTGGCGCTGGGCGTCCACGGGCTCCTGCTGTGTCACGCGGAGACGCCGGGCGCCGTGCGGGCCTTCGTGGAAGCCGCCCGGTACCCTTTCCATACCCGGGGCGTGGGCGAAGGACTCGAAGTGGGCCAGCGCGGCTCGGGGGGCCAGGGCTTTGCCGCGGGCACCTGGGGACTCGCCGTGCCGGATTACGTGAAGCAGGCCGACGTCTGGCCCCTGAACCCGGAAGGGGAGCTGATGCTCGGCCTCAAGATCGAGAACCAGCGCGCCCTGGCCAACGTCGACGAGAGCCTCGCGGTGCCCGGCATCGCCTTCGCCGAGTGGGGTCCGGGCGATATGGGGATGTCCTTCGGGTACCCGGACCGCCACGACCCGCCTTACCCGCCGGAGATGATCGCCGCGCGATCGGCGGTGCTGAAGGCCTGCAAGGCCAATGGCGTCGCCTTCCTGGACGGGGTGACGCCCGATAACGTGACCGACCGGATCGACGAAGGCGTGATGGTCTCAGGCTGCAGCCCGGAGGCCGCCGAAATCGGTAAAAGACACACGGGACGCGATTTAGAGGGCCCTTCGGGTAGCGGCGGCGCATGACGACCTACACCGTTTACTTCGCCGGCGATCTCTTCGACCACAAGCACCTCGCCGGGAACGAGCTCCTGGCCGGGGCCGTCGACCGCCGGTCCGAGGGGCGTTACGCCTGCGTCCTGCCCCAGGACCTCGAACAGGCATCGGAACGCATGGTCGACATACGGAACCAGGACCTCATGCAGGTCATGGCCTGTGACCTCGGGCTCTTTAATTTCGACGGGACGGACCTGGACTCGGGCACGGTGGTGGAGTTCATGATGGCTAAGATGCTCGACATCCCATCCGTACTCCTGAGATCGGATTTCCGGGCGTCGGGCGACCAGGAACGGGAAGGCGACGACTGGAACCTGATGTGTTCCTTCTATCCCAGGTCGAGGAAGGTCCAGTTCAACGCCATGGCGTGGTACCAGGAAGCGCGCCGGGACGGCGGCCCGGGCGGCGATACGGGGCACGGAGGCCCGGAGGAAAGCGGTCCGGGAGACGGTGCACCCGCGGCCGGCTGGTCCGACCGGCTCTACTACCGGATGGCGGACGCCGTCATCGAAGCGCTGGACGCGGTACGGACCGAACCCTCCGCCTTCGGCGGCGACGAAGCGCGGATCAGCGCCGTCTATGCCTGGGCTGCGCAGTTTCCCGGTGGTGGATTCGACGCACTGTGCGGACCCGGATTCGTGGAGAAAACCATCGAGAAAAAGCGCCGCAAGGGGCTGTTGTAGACCGGGCATCAAGCCGCAGCCTGGCCGGACCTTGATCCAATAAGAAAAGGGAGCGCGAAATGATCGACTATGGCATGTTCCTCATGCCGGTACACGACCCGGCCAAGCCGCCGGGGCAGTGTTACGACGAAGACATGGAACTGCTGGTGCGATCGGAGGAGCTTGGTTTCAGCGAGTTCTGGATCGGCGAGCACCACTCGTCGAGCTATGAGAACATCGTCATGCCCGAGATCTTCATCGGCAAGGCCCTGGGGCTTACCAACCGCATGCGGCTCGGTGCCGCGCCCGTTTGCCTGCCCTACCACCATCCCGCCCACGTGGCCGGCCGCCTGGCCTTCCTCGATCATCTCTCCCACGGCAGGCTGAACATCTGCTTCGGTCCCGGCGCGATCCCGACCGACCTGGAGATGTTCGGGATCCGGCCCGAGGACTCGGGCGCCATGGTGGGCGAGGCGATCCAGATGATCATGACCCTCTGGACCACCGATCCGCCCTACGACATCAACGGGCGGTTCTGGCAGGTGCACGTGGGCCGGGAAGTCCGGGAGGACCTGGGCGTCGGCGTCTACCTCAAACCCCTGCAGAAAC
>VXWP01000007.1 GCA_009835325.1 Gemmatimonadota bacterium
AAACTGGCTGAACTTCCCGCGGATCGCCGTCGATAGGCAAAAACGGCAGTTCGTCGTCGGCCCCAACGCGTCCGGAAAGTCCAACCTGATGGACGTGTTCCGGTTTCTCCGGGACATTGCCAAGGTGGAGGGCGGGGGACTCCAAAAGGCCGTCGCGGACCGGGGCGGCATGACCAAGATCAGGAATCTCGCCGCGCGCAGAGATCCGGATATCGCCATCGAGGTGCGGTTCTGCGACCCGGTGAACGGGCGGGAGACCTGGCGCTATGAACTCGGGCTCAAGCAGCAGGCCAGGGGGAACCGGCACACGCTGATCACCTATGAACGGGTGAGCAGAGACGAGACCGTCATTCTCGACCGGCCGAACGAGGAGGACCGGGAAGACATCGTACGGCTTACCCAGACCTACCTGGAGCAGATCACTGCCAACCGGGCGTTCCGAGAGATCGCCCGGTACTTTCAGGCCATCACCTACCATCACCTGGTTCCCTCGCTGCTCCGCCACGCGGACCTGATCGGCGGCCGGACACTTGAGGGCGACCCCTACGGGCAGGACTTCCTCGACCGCATCGCCCGGGAACACGACCGGACCCGAAGAGCCCGCCTGTCCCGGATCGAAGCGGTGCTCAAGGCGGCCGTGCCGCGGCTCGAGCAGCTCGAGTTCATAAGGGACCCGGAGACCGGACGCCCCCATCTCCAGGCGCTGTACGCCCACTGGCGGCCCAGGGCGGGTATCCAGCGGGAGGACCAGTTCTCCGACGGGACATTACGGCTCATCGGCATGTTGTGGGCGCTGCTCGAAGGGGAATCCATGCTGTTCCTGGAGGAACCCGAGCTCTGCCTGCACCCGGGCATCGTCAACCGGCTCGCCGCACTGATCCTGCGCATGCAGCGGAACACCGGCCGGCAGGTGCTGGTCAGCACGCACAGCGCGGTGCTGTTGTCCGACCCCGATATCGAACCGGAAGAAGTCCTGCTGCTGAAACCCGTCCACGAAGGTTCGGCAGCGGAAGTGACCGGCGACGTGACGGACGCGCTTCTCCTCCTGGACCGCGACGTCGCAGAGGAACGGGCGCCCCGGGAAAGAACCCTCGAAAAAGACCCGAATCAGTTGAGCCTGTTCGAATGAAGGGATCGGTTCAAGTGCGCCCCATGAACGACTCCGGAGTCCCGGCACGGAACTTCGCACGGCATATCGCCTCGAACCGCTATCCGGGACGGGGGCTGATCATAGGCCGGTCGGCCGGCGGCGACGCGTGGTTCCTGCTCTACTGGATCATGGGCCGCAGCGAAAGCAGCCGGAACCGGCGGTTCGCGATCGATGGGCCGGTGCTACGCACGGAACCGGTCGATCCCGCAAGGCTGGACGCACCGGAGCTGATCATCTACCCGGCCATGCTCGAACTGCCGGGGACATACATCGTTGCCAACGGCGACCAGTCGCGGACGATATACGACGCGCTGCGCGGCGGTGGGACCTTCGAGGCCGCACTGGCCACCCGGGAACGGGAGCCCGATGCGCCGAACTACACGCCCCGGATCAGCGGCATGCTTGACCTGAACGGGCCGCCCGCCGTATCACTGAGCGTACTCCGGGCGAATCCGGCCGATCCCAGCCTTACCGACCGGCTGACGTACCGGCCTGACCCGCCTCCGCCCGGACGGGGACTGTGCCTGACGACCTACATGGGCGACGGCGAACCGCTGCCGGCATTTTCGGGTGATCCCCTGCTCATGCCCCTGGAAGGCGGGGCGGGAGAGGTCATGGGGGCGTACTGGGACGCACTTGACGAGGAAAACCGGGTGGCCATCGCCCTGAAAAGCGTGACGCGGGACGGCGGCAGCGAACTGATGGCCATCAACCGGCTCTAGTCCTTTCCCATCAGAGGTGACGCTCAATGCGGATGGTAAATGGCATTACGGGTGTATTTATGGCCGCGTGGATAACGATGGCCGCGTGCCTGCTCGCGGGCTGTGGCGAGTCCGCCCCTTCCCGCGACGTGTGGGAGGAAGCCCTTTCCGCCAAGCACACCGGGCTGGCCTACCTGTACCGGAACGACCTGGAAGGCGCGGCAGGTTCCTTCGAGTCGGTGGCCCGGCTGGTGCCTCGCGAGCCGCTCGGTCACGCGAACCGGGCCCTCGCACTGCTGAAACTACAAGACTACGAGCAGGCCGCCGCATCCGTCGACCGGGCCGTGGATCTTGCCCCGGAAGACGGTGAAGTCCTTTCCATCAAATCCGATATCGTGGCGGCGCGGGGAGACCGCGAAGCCGCCCTGGGCCTGTTAGCCCACGCCGTTGGTCACAACGCGTCCGACGTGGTGCTCCGGTACAAGTATCTCACCGAGATGAGAAGGCTGCGGGGTCCGGATCTCCAGGAGGAGGATGCCCTGGAAGAGCTGCAGGCCATGCTCGAACATGAACCGGAAAACCTGGCCGTGCTCGTCGAGCTGAATGAAATCCTGGTCCGGCTGGGACGCTCGCGGGAAGCATCGGCCGGGTACCGGCGGATGGCCGGGTTGCTCGAACCCGTTCCCGAAGACCTTCAGACCTGGCTGGACCGGACGCTGGACGCACTGAACCGCGGGGATGGGGCAGAAGCCGAGTCCAGCGCGGGCATCCTGGGCAACCTGCTGGTGGTGGACCCGGCCTACCGGGCATCGCGGGACCGCCTGGGGGATCCTTCACAACAGTCGCCCCCGCTCTACGATTTCCGGACGGCACCGACCGAACTGGCGGAAGTGGCCGCGGATTCACTCGTTGATATGCGGTTCGTGGATGCGGGCGACGAATGGATGGAAGGTAACCTGTCCGAAGAGGAGCAGTGGACGGACCTGGTACTGGCGGACGCGGATGGGGACGGGCGGCCGGACCTGGCGCTGGCGGGCCGGCTAGGACTGACCGTATTGCGCAACCGCGTGGATGGTTGGGAGGCCGTTTTGAGTCCATGGTCGGGTATGGACGATTCGATACCGGGACCGGGAGACACGGTTTTTCAACTGATCCCGGGAGACTTCGACAATGACGGCGATATAGACATATTGGTGGCCGGCCCATCATCACCCCAGGTGTACCGCAACGAAGGGGATGGGACATTCGGCCTGGCGCAGACCCTGGACCCGGGAGAAAGCCCGGGGCTATTCTCCGCCGTTTCCCGGGCAGATTTCGACCACGACGGCGACCTGGATATCCTGGAGTCCAATATGGGCTCACTTCGGTTTTATCGACACACCGAGGACGGGGTTTTTGAAGAAGGTACATCCGCCACGGGTTTCCTCGAATCGGCGTCCGGCGCTCCCGGCCGGAACGCTGAAGGTGTTACCGCGGATGTTGTTACCGCAGATGTTGTTGCCGCAGATGGTATTGCCGCCTTGCCGCCCGCCCAGCCGCTGGCCTGGGGCGATTTCGACCTGGACGGCGCCGTGGACGTCGTCGTGCTGTTCGACGACGGCGCGCACCGGTTCTACCGGAACCTGCGACAGGGCAGGTGGGTAGACTGGACGGAACGTTTCGGCGGAATCCGGTGGGGCGGCGCGAAGTTGGTCGCCGCGGCCGATTTCAATAACGACGGCGCGCTGGACCTCTTCATGGCGGGGACTGCCTCCGAAGGCTGCCGGCTTTTGTGGAACGACAATGGATACCGTTTCGACAGGGAGGACACGCCTCCGGCGTTCGGCGCCGCCTGTGACGGTCTCGATGTCGCCGCCATCCGCCCCTTCGATTTCGACAATGACGGGTTCATCGATCTCGTGCTCGCGGGCACCTCGGTGCCGGACCGGCCGGGACTGCGGCTGATCAGGAACCTGGGGAACGGTGAATTCGAGGAAAGGGCTAACCTACTCCCCGGCCTCCCTGCGAACGTCGAAGACGTGGAAGCCGGCGACCTGGACGATGACGGCGACCTGGATCTCGTGTTGCTCACCGAAGGTCGTCCCCTGTTGCTCCGGAACGACGGCGGCAACGCGAACGGCTGGCTCAAGGTACAGCTTGCAGCGGCCCTGGAAGGAAGCGGGAAGAACAATTTCTATGGCATCGGGTCGACCATAGAGGTAAACGCCGGGTCGCACTACCAGTCTCTACATGTCGACGCGGCTGTTACCCACGTCGGGCTCGGCAGCCGGGAAAAGGCCGACGTGATCCGGGTCGTCTGGAGCAACGGCGTCCCCCAGAACCGGATCGATCCGGAATCCCTCACGCTCATCATCGAACCGCAGCGGCTCAAGGGATCGTGCCCGTCGCTGTACACCTGGAACGGCGACCGGTTCGTCTTCGTTACCCACCTGATGACGCGGAGCGCCATCGGCGCCCTGACGGAGACCGGCGCGCCGGCCTGGCCGGACGCGGCGAACGACTTCGTGAAGATCCGGGGCGACCAGCTGCGGATGCTGGACGGGGAGTTCGAGGTCCGGGTCGTGGAGGAACTGTGGGACGCCGTGTACATGGACAAAATGGAACTGCTGGTCGTCGACCACCCGGCGGAGACGGACATCTTCGTGGATGAAAAGTACCTCCCGCCGCCCTACCCGGATCTCGAAATCCATACGGTGACGGACCCGCGGCTGCCCGTGGCCGCTCGCGACCACCACGGTAACGACATCCTGCCCGCGCTCGCCGCCAGAGACAGCCTGTACGTGGGCGACTACGAGCTCGGCGACTTTCAGGGCGTTCCCGAAATGCATTCCATTACGCTGGACCTGGGCGATCTGAAGGGTGCGGATCGGATCCACCTGTACCTGTGCGGCTGGATCATGCCGATCGAGCCCAGTTCCAACCTGGCCCTGTCCCAGCGCAGGAACGTCGCCGTTGTCCCGCCGTACCTGGAAGTGCCGGACGCCGACGGGCAGTGGCAAACAACCATCCCCTATACCGGCTTTCCGTCGGGGGAACACAAGACCGTTTTCATCGATTTGACGGACCGTTTTCCCGCCGAAGACTACCGGGTTAGGCTCACCACGAACCTGGAATTGTACTGGAGCGAGGCCTTTTACACCGTCGACGAGCCTGTGCGGGCCGAAACGCGCATTACCCGGCTGTCGCCCGACACCGCGGATTTGCACTATCGCGGCTACTCACGGGAGTACCGGACCGCGCCCTATGGTCCGTTTATCCGGGATTATCAGGTGCTGAGCGGCGAACCCCAGTGGCTGCCTTTCGCGGGATACCGAACACGGTACGGCGACGTGACGCCCCTGCTGCAGGCATCCGACAACCGATATGTGATCTACAGTTCGGGGGAGGAAATCAAGGTGACCTTCGATGCGGCGGACCTGCCCGAACCACCGCCCGGCTGGACGAGAGACTTCGTCCTGCACACCGACGGCTGGCTGAAGGAAGGCGACCTGAACACGGCGACGGCCGCCACGATCGAACCGCTTCCTTTTCACGGGATGGCCGGCTACCCTTACGGTCCGGAATCCCGTTACCCGGACGACGCCGAACTTCGCGCGTACCAAAGCGCCTACAACACGCGCTGGGTCTCCCAGGAGTACTTCAGAAATGCCCTGCGGCTGCACGGTCCGGGCCGCTGATCCTGCTGCCGGCCGCAGGGCCGCAAGGAGACCGTCTCATGAGCCCGGCACCAGCGCCACCTTGATCAGGTCGCCCGGGTCGTCCACCAGTTTCGTAAAAATCCCGGGTCCCTGCTCCAGGTCTCTTTCGACGACCATGGAGGCGACGTCGATCTTGCCCGTGGAGATGAGTTCGAGGGAATAGGCGAAGTCCACGCTCGTGTAGGCATAGGAACCGCGCACGACCAGTTCCCTGTTGACCATGGCCACGCCGTCAATGGCCATGGGCGCTTCGGCGCCGAGGCCCAGCAGCACGGCTTCGCCGCCCTGCCGCAGCATCCGCACGGCCTGTTCCTGCGTCGCCGTGTGGCCCACCGCTTCGACCGCCAGGTCCACCCCCTGGCCGTCCGTCATGTCGAACACGGCTTCCACGGGGTCGTCCGCCCGGACGTCTATGGCGTGAGTCGCGCCCATCGAGGTGGCCAGCGCCAGGCGCGAGGGCACCCTGTCCGTCACCGCGATGCGGGTCGCCCCGATATGCCGCGCCACCTGCAGGGCGAGGAGCCCCTGGGTGCCCGCGCCGATGACGGCCACGCTCCGGATGAACCCGTGCAGGCTCCGGTCGAAGATATGCAGCGCGTTCGAGAGGGATTCGACCATGCTGCCCTCGAGGTCGCCCACGTGGTCCGGAAGCCTGAAGCAGGACTTTTCAGGCACGGAAACGTAGTTGGCGAAGGCCCCGGGATGCTCGATGCCGATGACCGTTCGGTGAGGGCAGATGCTGGTGCGTCCCCGGAGGCACTCGTCGCACCGGCCGCAGGAGAGGATCGGGTTGATCGTGACCCGGTCACCGATGGACAGCCCTTCCGCGCCGCGGCCCAGGTCCACCACCTCGCCGGTGAATTCGTGCCCCATAATCAGCGGAGGGACCCGCTTTGCGCTCTTGCCCAGAAAGCCGTGCAGGTCCGAACCGCATATGCTCGCCGCCCCGACCTTCAGCACGGCGTGGCCGGGCGTGACCCCGGGTTCCTCGACCTCCTGCATTTCCATCTGACGCGTTCCCAGGTACATCAGTGCCCGCATGCCATCCTCCTTAAGACAGGCCGGCGTGTTTCATGAAGACCGGCCGGCGAGTTTCAGATTCCTCGTATCGGTCAGAAATCCCTGAACATGATCACGGGATCGATCGTTTCGACGTCGGCGAACAACATTGCCAATCGGTCCAGGCCGAAGGCGATGCCGCCCGACGGAGGCATCCCGTATTCGAGGGCCGCCAGCAGCGCTTCGTCCACCCCTCCGTCGTAGTGGTCCGGGCCTTCCTTCGATCGCCTTACCCCCAGGTCCGCCTCGAATCGGGTGCGCTGCTCCACCGGATCGTTCAGCTCCGTGAAGGCATTGGCCAGTTCCAGCCCGCCCATGTACAGTTCGAATCGTTCCACGTACCGGGGGTTGCCCGGAACCCGGCGCGCCAGCGACGGCAGCCGGGCGGGATACTCCGTCAGAAAGACCGGCCGGTCCGCGGGCAGCGCGGGTTCCACGGCCGTCAGGAAAACTCGGTGGAACAGGTCGTCCCAGTCATCGTCTTCGCGAACCTCGTAACCCCTGGCCCTGGCTGCGGACGAGAACGCCTCCAGGTCGTCGCAGGCATCCAGGTCGATCCCAGACCGGTCAAGGAAGCAATCCCGCACCCTGTACCTCGGCCAGGGAGGCCGGAGGTCGATCGTGGTTCCCCGGTAGGTCAGTTCGCAGGCATGGTTGAGCGTCTCGGCCAGTGAGTTCACGAAATCCTCCGTGGTGGCCATGACCGTCTCGTAATCGGCGTAGGCCTCGTACCACTCCAGGCCGGTGAACTCGGGATGGTGGGTGTCGAACCGTTCCCCGTTTCGGTAGAACCGGCAGATCTGGTATATCCGTTCACAGCCCGCCGCCAGCAGGCGTTTCATATAGTGTTCGGGCGAGGTCTGCAGGTACAGGGTCCGCGGTCCGCCTTCGCCGTCCACGTATTCCGTTCGAAAGGAACTCAGGGCCGGCGTCAGGTCCGGAACGGTCATGAAGGTCGGCGTGTCCACGGCGATGAAGCCGCGGGATTCGAAGTAGGCTCGGGTCCCGGCCATGAGACGTGCCCGGAGGCGCACGGCACCGGCCGCTTCAGGTTCAGATCCGGCGCCGGCCGCTTCCGGTTCGTGGGCGCCGCGCAGGCAGGGCGCCAGGAGTCTGAGACTGGAAACGGTGTATGCGTCGTTCTCCCATGTACCCGCGCATTCCACGAGGTCGCCGACGCGCATGTGCGCAAGCATGCCGGACAAGGCCGGTTCGTCCAGGACGAGGTCGACCGTGCCCGTCCAGTCCTCGAGCACTCCGCTCCCGGCCCGTGGATCAAGCCGGACCAGCCGGCCGGCAAGGACGGTCGTGTTTCCGGAGATTCCGTATTCCCGCGCCTGCCGCACCGTGTGCGTCCTGCCGGTCCGGGCGGGATACGCTTGAATACCCTGGCTGTGGAGTTGTTCGATACGCGACATGACCGTCCTTCAAAAGGTATCCTTCGGAAAAACTCGTGGTAAACATTAACGGTCGATTTCACCAAAAGCAAGCATCAGTTTGTCCTTGATTTGCGTCCCCCGGATTATTACCTTGGGAGGGACCGTAACGTACTTCAGGACCCTGGCACGCTCCGCGCGTCTCCGGCCGAAATTAACGCCCGCATCGATCACCGCCGGCCCGTTCCAATGACCGCAATCCGACTTTGGGCACCACGTCTGTTCCTGCTGGGCTACTTGGTGGTCGCTGCGTGCGGAAACACCCCCGCGCCCGGTGGCGAATCCCCTGAATCCGATCCCGTCCTCTCCCGCATCCAGTTGCCGGAAGGCTTCCGGATCTCTGTTTACGCCAGCGGCGTACGCAACGCGCGGGCTATGGCGATCGGACCGGGCGGCACCCTCTTCGTGGGTTCCCGGCGTGCAGGGAATGTGTACGCCGTCAGGGACCGGGACGGGGATTTCGTCGCCGACGAGGTGCTGACCCTCGACAGCGGGCTCAAGATGCCGAGCGGCATCGCTTTTCGGGATGGAGCGCTCTACGTCGCCGATATCAACGTGGTGCTCCGGTATGACGACATCGAAAACAGGCTGGACGATCCCCCCGAACCGGTCGTGGTCAGCCGGGGTTTCCCGACCGACCGTCATCACGGCTGGAAGTTCATCCGGTTCGGGCCCGACGGCAAGCTCTACGTTCCTGTGGGGGCTCCGTGCAACATCTGCGAACGCGCAGATCCGCGATACGCGACCATCATGCGCATGAACCCGGACGGAACGGACCTGGAAGTCTACGTGAGCGGCGTGCGCAATACCGTGGGCTTCGACTGGCACCCGGACACGGGCGAACTCTGGTTCTCCGACAACGGGCGGGACCTCATGGGCAACGACGTCCCACCCGACGAGTTGAACCGCGTAAGCGAAGCCGGACAGCATTTCGGCTTCCCGTATCACCACGGCACGGACATACCGGATCCCGAATTCGGCGGCCGGCGTCCACTGGATACCCTGGTGCCTCCCGTGCAGGACCTCGATCCGCACGTGGCCGCGGTGGGCATGCGATTCTACACCGGCGACATGTTCCCGCCCGAGTACCGCAACCAGGTATTGATCGCGGAACACGGGTCCTGGAACCGGGACAATCGGATCGGGTACCGGGTCACCCTGGTGCGCCTGGACGGTAACGAGGCCGTGAGTTACGAGGACTTCGCCGCGGGCTGGCTCGTGGACGAGGCGTACTCCGGCCGCCCGGCCGACGTGGAGGTCATGCCGGACGGATCCCTGCTCGTTTCCGATGATTACGCCGGGGTGATCTACCGGATCACGTACGGACAATAAACGTTGGAAACTCCGGTGACGCATGGCTGATCAGATCAGGGTATTGCCCGAGAAACTGGCGAACATGATCGCCGCGGGCGAAGTGATCGAACGTCCCGCCTCGGTTGTGAAGGAACTTGTCGAGAACGCGATCGACGCCGGCGGTGAGCGCATTTCCGTGGAGATCAAGTCGGGCGGGAAGCAGCTCATGCGCGTCATGGACGACGGCGGAGGCATGACCCGGGAGGACGCGGTACTGGCCTTCGAACGGCATGCGACCAGCAAGATCGCCGGCGAGGACGACCTCTACCGCATCGGTACCTTCGGTTTTAGGGGCGAGGCGCTGGCCAGCATCGCCTCCGTGGCCCGGGTGGACCTGACGACGAATACGAAAGGCGAAGCGGCCGGGACCCGCGTCCGCATCGACGGGGGTTCGGCGCCGAAGGTTACGGACGCCGGACGGGCAGCGGGTACGACGGTCGCCGTCTCGCAGTTGTTTTACAACGTGCCCGCCCGACGGAAGTTCCTCCGGACCACGGGTACGGAGACGCGCCATGTCGTTTCCGTGGTTTCCTCCATCGCCATGGCCTATCCCGGGATCGCCTTCACGCTGACGGTCGACGGCCGGGATACCCTTTCCCTGCCCGCCGTGTCCAACACCTATACCCGGGCGCAGGCCGTCATGGGCAACACGCTCATGAACCAGATGATCCCGGTCACCTTCGACGACGACCTCGTCAAGATACACGGGTTCATCAGCCGGCCGGACGCTGCCAGGGTTTCCCGTACCCACCAGCATCTGTTCATCAACCTCAGGCCGGTATCCAGCCGCGCGCTGAACCGCGCCGTGTTCGAAGGCTATGGTTCGATTCTTCCCAGGGAACGTTTTCCCGTATCCATCGTCTTCCTGAACATCGATCTCGACCAGGTGGACGTCAACGTACACCCCGCGAAGCGAGAGGTCCGGTTCTCCGACGAGTCCAGGGTATATGAGCGGCTCCTGCGGGCCATTCGGCTGGCGCTGCAGAACTCGGACGTGGTTCCCGTTTTCGATACGGACACGCCGGACATCTCCGGAATGGCGCCGGCCGCGGCGCCGGGCACTCAAGGTGCGTCAGGACAGGAACCCGCCACGGTGCGCAGGGCCCAGATAGACCTGTTCAGTCCCGTGCGCGGAAACGGCGGCGATTCCACGGGCGAGTGGACCTACACCCCGGCGGACACGGAGGGCGGGGCGCGTGACGAAGGGGAACCGGGAACGGTCAGGGAGCACGGCGATGCGGAAATGGTATCGCTCTGGCAACTGCACAACGCCTACATCCTGGCCCAGGTCAAAGGCGGTTTCATGCTCATCGACCAGCACGCCGCCCACGAACGGGTGCTGTTCGAACGGGCGCTGAAGACGATGGACCACGAATCCGCCCCCTCCCGGCAGTTGCTGTTTCCGGTTACCCTCGATCTCATGGTGCCGCAGATCGCGTTGGTCCGGGAGCATTTCGATCACTTCGCCCGGCTGGGATTCAATGTGAAACTGTTCGGCGAGCAGACGGTGGTCGTCGACGCCGTACCCTGTATGGCCCACAGCCAGGATGTAGACACGTTATTTAACCGGATGATTGAAAACCTGCAGGAAATGCCGGAGAAGAACCTCAAGACGGAAGAACGTGTCGCCCTTACCTTCTCCGGCCATGCCGGTATCAGGAAGGGCGACCCGTTGTCCCAGCAGGAGATGAACGGGCTCGTCAACGATCTGTTCGCCACGGAAATGCCCTATGTAACACCCCGCGGGCGACCCACCGTGGTCAGCATGCCACTCGAAGAGATCGAACGCAGATTCAACAGGTCCTCGTAGGTCTCTTCAAGCAATCAATTTATATACCCCCAAAGCCAGTCACCTGACTCGATACATTGCACCGTCGCAATGACCTCCGGTGAGCAGGAAATCGTTCTGGCCAGGTGTGATATTGTACTGGTGTAGCTTGCATGCCTGCATAAAGGC
>VXWP01000008.1 GCA_009835325.1 Gemmatimonadota bacterium
GTCAAAGACCGGATCTGCAAGTAATGTGTTAAGAACAGTGGATCACGGTCCCGATCATGGAATCGACATGATACGCTGCTCCATACTTGCCTCCATCTTGCTCCTCTCGGCCTGTTCCCTGGCGCCGAACCGGAACCTTCCGGTACTCGAATCGGTACCGGAAACGCCCGGCGCGTTTGCCGCCGGTGTAGCGGATTCCGGTGCATACCGGCCCCTGGCGTGGTGGAAGTCATTTGAAGATCCGGTCCTCGACCGGGTAATCGAGGAGGTGCTCTCTTCGAATTTCGACCTGGCCGGAGCGGTCGCCCGCGTACAGCAGGCCCGGAGCCGGGCGGGCGTCGCCCGGGCTTCGGCGTTTCCCCTGCTTCAACCGTCGGTCAGCGTGAACGAATTCGACGGTCCGACGAACGCGGGTATCGGAGCGCAACTGGAGGAAGTCGGGCTGGATCCGGAAGCCCTGAGCGCGGCAGGCGTGGAGATCCCCGACCGGCTGGGACTCACTACCTATACCCTGAGCATGGAGTTTTCCTACGAACTCGATTTCTGGGGCCGCAACCGAAACGATACGCGATCCGCCGAGGCTGAACTGGCGGCCACCGAGGCGGACTTTCTCAGTGCGCGCATGGGGGTGTTGGCCGAGACCATCCGTACCTATCTGGAGATTACGAGTCTGCGCCGGCAACAAGCGCTGTCCGGCGAGATCGTGTCCGTCCTGCAACAACAGGAATCGCTTGCCGAGTCCCGGTACGATCGGGGACTGATCGAATTGGGGGACCTCCACGCGGCGCGGCGCAGGCTGCGCGAAGCCCAGGCTGAATTGCCGCAGATCGAAGCGCTGCGTACGGACGCTGAGGGACGGCTTTGGATACTCATGGGCGGCTTCCGGACCGACCTGGCGCATACGCTTTCCGACACTACGGGTCCTTCACCGTCACTCGATCCCGTTCCCGTGGGCATCCCGGTCGATCTCATGGTCCAGCGGCCCGATGTGCTCGCGGCATTGCAGCGGGTAGAGGCGGCGCGGTTTTCCGTCGGCGCTCGGCGCGCCGACCTGCTGCCGAGGTTGTCTCTGCAGGGCGCGATCGGCCTGCAAAGCACCGATTCGAGCGAATGGTTCGACCCCGATCAGTGGTTCCGGAACCTCACCGCGAACCTGCTGGGTCCCGTATTCCAGGGCTCGCGGATTCGGAACAATATAGCGATCGCGGAGGCGCGACTGAACGAAGCCGCGGCCGCCTATGGCCGCTCCGTGGTCACCGCGGTTAACGAAGTCGAATCGGCCCTGGTGGGACTCGATGCCAGCCGCCGCAGACATGCGCTGCTGGCCGCCATCTCCGATGAAACCCGATCCGAATCGGCGCTTCAGGAGCAAAGATACGTATCAGGCGTGGGCGCATACGAAGCGTTCCTGGCGGCGGAACAGACCCGTTTGGCGGCGCAGTCGGTACTGGCGGCAGCGGCGCGGGACCTGGGTTACGCCCGTCTCGCTCTCCATCGCGCATTGGGCGGCACCTGGACCGCCACCGACCGTCAGCGTCTCATGCTGCAGCAGCCCCAGTCGGACGGGCGTCTCTCTGCCCGTCCTCCAACGGAGTAAATAAGCCATGTCGCGTTTAACCAGTTTTCTCGTTGCCGGCGGCATACTCGGAGTTTCCGTAGCATTGGCCGCCCTGTTGATTTCGCTGGCCCCGCAACCGACGCGCACGGAACAGCCGCCCCAGGTACCCTTCGTTCAGACGGGTCTGGTCACCGCGGGATCCGGACCCATTCCGGTGTTCGGTTCCGGCACGGTAAGGCCGAGTGCGGAGGTCGGTGTCGTTCCGCAGGTAGGTGGCAGAATCGCGTGGGTCGACCCGGGATTCCTGAGTGGCGGCAGGATCGCTGCGGGGGATACGCTCTTCCGCATCGAGGAGGTCGACTACCGGTATCAGGTGCAGGAAGCGGAGGCCAGTCTCGCAGCCAGTCAACTGGCGTTGCTGCGGGAGGAGGAACAGGCGTCGATCGCCCGTGCACAGCACGATCTCTACACCGCACGCAAAGGAAATGCGTCTTCGGACGACAACGCAAATCCACTCGCGTTGAGGGATCCGCAGCTGAAGGCGGTCCGGGCTGCACTGCATCGGGATGAAGCCCGACTCGCCGAGGCCAATCTCGCCCTGTCCAGAACCCACGTAACCGCGCCCTTCGACGGTTTCGTCCAGGAAGAATCCGTGGATGTGGGACAGATCGTTGCCGCCGGCCAGCCGGTCGCAAGCGTTTTCGCCGCCGATGCCGTGGAAGTCGTCGTGCCGCTATCCGATTCCGACGCCGCATTGATTCCGGGGTTGTGGTCGCTTTCGGCGGGCGACGGGAACCGGAGCGTCGGCGCGCGCGTGGTCGCCCGTTTCGGCGAAGGATCCTATGCCTGGACAGGTTACGTGGACCGAAGCGAGCCCTACCTTGACCGGCAAACGCGCACCATCGACGTGATCGTACGCGTACCGGATCCCTTTCGTGCAGGGCGTTCCATGGACGGCACGGCTCGTCTCGGCGGCAGTCCCCCCCTGCTGGTTGGCAAGTACGTAGAGGTGGAAATCAACGGTCTTGAGCGGGATGATTACTTCCTGGTTCCGCGAGCGGCGCTGCAATCCGGCAACGAGGTCTGGATCGTGCGCGACGGCGGCGCGATGCATATCGTTCCGGTGCAGGTACTGCAGCGTACCGGCGATAGAGCCTATGTGACGGGTGACCTCGAAGACGGCCAGGCCGCCGTCACCGGCGGGATCCGGTTTACGACGGAAGGCATGCGCGTCCAGACGGAGACCGGCCAGACCCCATGACCATGGACAACGGCAATCATAAAGAAGCCTCCGGCCCGATCGCCTACATGGCGGGCAACAGCGTGGCTGCCAATCTGTTGATGTGGGCCATCGTAGCCGCCGGGTTGGTTTCGCTGACCGGCATCGACCGGGAAGCGTGGCCCACCACGCCCTTCTACCACATTGAAGTGTCGATGGCCTATCCAGGCGCCACGCCGGAGGAGATCGAGGAGTCGATCGTCGTCAAGATCGAGGATCAGGTCAGCGGACTGGATGACGTGAAGGCGGTCAAGTCCGTAGCGGCCCCGGGTATCGCGTCCGTGCGGGTTCAAATGGATTCCGGCACGGACATGGCGCAGGCGTTGAACGATATCGAGTCCGCGGTCAATCGCATTCAGTCTTTCCCGGCCGGTGCCGATCGTCCCGGTTTCCGGGAAATGGACAACCGCATGAGCCTGATTCGGCTCATCGTCTACGGCGACGTGTCCGAGCGTTCGCTGAAGGAATTGGCATATCAGATCGAGGATGAGCTCGCTGCGCTTCCGTCCGTGTCCCAGGTCGATGTCAGCGGCGTTCGGAAATACGAAATCTCCATCGAGGTACCGCTCCATCGGCTGAGGGCCCTTGGACTGACACTCACCGACATCGCCGACACCATCCGTCGAAGTTCGTTGAACCTGTCCGCCGGCAGTATCGATACCCGGGAATCCCAGGTGCGGATCCGGACCCTCGGCCAGAACTACGACCAGCAGGATTTCGAAGATATCGTCCTGCTCAGCGGGCGTGACGGAACGGTCGTTAGACTCGGGGACATCGCCTCGGTCCGCGACGGTTTTCAGGAGTCCGACCTTATCGTCCGGCATCGGAACCATCCCGCTGTATTCGTCGAGGTGTTCCGGGCTGATGGCGAACAGGTGATGGACGTCGCAACAACCGTCAGGGAACATCTGGAAAACGAGGTGATCCCGGCACTGCCGGACGGCGTGGCCGTCACCCTGTGGAATGACGAATCCCAGGTCTATGAGGAACGCGCCGATCTCCTGATCAAGAATGGCATCCTGGGGCTGTTGCTGGTGTTGATCGCGCTCAGTCTGTTTCTCCAGATCCGGCTTGCGGTATGGGTCGCCGTCGGCCTTGCCGTTTCGGGTATCGGCGCGCTGGCCGTCATGAATGCACTCGACGTGTCGATCAATGAAATCAGCCTGTTTTCCTTCGTACTCGCCATAGGGATCGTCGTCGACGACGCCATCGTCGTAGCCGAGCACATTCAATACGAACGCAGCCGGGGAACGTCCGGCGTTGCAGCCGCGATCCGTGGCGTACGAAGGATAAAGGTGCCGTTGACCTTCGCGGTCCTCACTTCGGTGGTCGCTTTCGTCCCGCTGCTGTTCATCCCCGGCGGCATCGGTGACGTATGGCGGGCACTGCCGGTCATCATCATTGCCATGCTATTGGTCTCCCTGGTCGAATCGCTGCTGGTATTACCCAATCACCTGTCCCATTTAAAAGGTCCTGAATGGGTGCCGGTAAACCCATTCGAACGTTTCTTCGCCCGGATCCAGGGTCGTGTGAACGAGTTGCTGAACCGGTTCGTGCAGGGTCCGTTGGACCGCGCGCTCCGGTTCGCGACGGATCAGCCCGCGATCACGATGGGGGGCGCCGTGGGCATGCTCGTGCTCAGCATCTCGCTGTTGCCGGCGGGCATCGTACCCACTACGCTGGCCGCTGATATCGAGGGGGATTTCGCGACGGTCGTCCTGGAGATGCCCGATGGGACGACCGCCCCGAGGACCTATGAGGTGGCACAGGAACTGGAGGCCGCGGGTCATCGGGTCATGGAACGGCTCTCGGTTGGCCGGCCCGAGGATGCGCCACCGCTACTGAGCGGCGTAACGGTGACCGTCGGTATGGGATCGAGACGCGAGGGCGGGCTTAATCCGGCCCCCACCCTCAATCCCCAGGCCAACATCGCTACCATCGAGTTCAAACTCCTGAGTGCGCAGCAAAGGCAGATTTCATCCGGAGAGATCGTGCAGGCATGGCGGGAGGAGGTGGGGGTGCTTCCCTACGTGCGCGGCCTCACCTTCAGCGGCGCGGTCTTTGACTTGGGCAACCCGGTCGAGGCCGTACTGTCGCATCCGGATCCGGAGATCCTCGCCCGGATTGCGAACGCGGTGGTCGACGGTCTCCGTGAAGTGGCTGGCGTCCATGACATCCGGTCGGATCACACCCCGGGCATTCCGGAAATGCAGCTTGAACTACGGCCGGAAGCGCGTACCCTGGGTCTTACGCTGGAAGCACTGGCCGGACAGACGCGCGCGGCCTTTTTCGGCGCGGATGCCGTCCGGGTCCAGCGCGGCCGGGAAGAGGTCCGCGTCTACGTGCGCCTGCCCGCCGATGAGCGGAGTTCCATCACCGATATCGAAAGGTACCTGGTCCGCACGCCGGGCGGGGCCGAGGTCCCGGTCGTCAGCGTGGCCTCGCTGAACCCGGGCGTTTCGCCGCCGGCCATTCGGCGAAAGGATGGCCAGCGCGTCGTCACGGTCTCCGCGGACGTGGACGCCGCGGTGATCTCCGGCGACCAGGCCAACAGCATTCTGGAGGGTTCGATCCTTGCGGCATTGACCGCCACGTACCCAGACCTGACCTACACCTTCGGAGGTGAACAGCAACAGCAGCTCGATTCCCTGGATGCGCTGTACCGCGGGTTCGCGATCGCGCTGATCATGATTTTCGCACTGCTCGCCATCCCCTTGCGATCCTACACCAAACCGTTCATCATCATGGCGGTGATCCCCTTCGGATTCATCGGAGTGATCCTGGGCCACTGGGTCCTTGGCGTAGCCCTGAGCGCCGTGTCCTTTCTGGGGATCTTCGGCCTTAGCGGCGTGGTCGTGAACGATTCCCTGGTCATGATTGATTTCATCGATCAGAAACGCAGGGAAGGCGACCCGGTACGGACCGCGATCATCGAGGGCGCAAAGGGCCGTTTTCGTCCGATTATGCTCACTTCCCTGACTACGTTTCTGGGTTTTACGCCGCTGATTCTGGAAACCGCCATTCAAGCGCAGTTCCTGATTCCTTTTGCCGCATCGCTTGGTTGCGGTATACTCTTTGTTACGGTTATAATAATGATGGTCGTTCCCGCGCTTTCCACCATTCATCTGCGTATGATGAAGGGAGGGCAAATCTGATGACTGAAACCAATAAGGGCACGAAGCCCCAACCGCTTACGTTGACTCAGGAACTCATCCTGATGCTGCTCAACGAGGAGACCGGCTACTTCCACCAGGTGCCCGGTTGGCATTTGCACTGTGCCGTGGTCGGTGCCGTGCTTGCGGAGCTTTCACTCAGGTCCCGCATCGACACGGATGTGGAGTCCCTGTTCCTCCTCGACCCGACGCCCACGGGCAATTCCACCATCGATTTCATACTCGAGGAAATCGCGAGCGAGCCCAATCAGCAGAATACGCAATACTGGATCGAACGGCTGGCTCCCCGTGCGGAGGCGATCATCGATTCGGTGCTGGATCGACTGGTAGAAATGAAAGTCCTGGAACACCACGACGGCGAGTTCTGGACGCTGGCCAGAGTCGACTGGAAGATGGGATTGTACGAAGAGGACGAAAAGGGCACGGCGAATCAGTTCATCAGAACGCGGATCAGCCGGGCGATCTTCATGAACGAGATACCCGACCCGAGAGACGTCATCGTCATATGCCTGGTCAATACCTGCGACGTGTTCCGATTCATGTTCCAACTCGACGAAGAGTCGGAGCAGCGTATCGAGTTCATCTGCAAGATGGACGAAATCGGCCGGTCAATCGCCGAAGCAGTCTCGCACAAAATGGCCAGCCCGACGCTTCGCCGGGCCGCCTTTACGCGTAAGATCCCGACGGTTTCGCTTCGTAAACTGCTGCGAAACCCGCACGTACGAGACGGCAACCTCAACGCGCTATTTGCGAGCCTGGCAGAGGAGTACGGAACGGTGTTCAAGATCTGTCCTCCATTCGCCAAGCCCATGGTCTTTATGGCTGGACTCGAGGTAAACCGCTGGGTGCACAAGCACGGACGCATGTACCTGAGAGCCAGGGATTACTTCAGCGAATTCGAGAAGGTCTACGGTGCATCCGGCCTCTTGCCTTCCCTGGACGGCGCCGATCACTTCCGGCTTCGCAAGTCCTTGTCGCCGGCCTATTCCCGCGGGAGACTGGGAGGGCAGTTGGGCCAGCTCTACCAACATGCACGGCGTCACATGGCAAGCTGGAACGTCGGAGACGCCTATACCGCTTCGACCATGTGCCGCCGGATGATCAACTCACAACTTTCGCCCCTGTTTATCGGCGTCGATTCCCAGGACGTCCTGGACGATCTGATGAAGTTCAAGGAACGGGCGCTCAGCGTGCACGTCGCCAGGATCCTGCCTAAATTCACGCTGAACACCCCGGGCATGAAACGGCGGGCGAAAGCCCTGGATACGCTGATGGAACGAATAGAAGGCGTCCATACCCCTGCCCAACGGGCCGATAGCCCGCGGGACCTCGTGGACGAGTACCTCAGCCTCCACGCAAGCGACCCGCAGTTTCTCCCTGAATCCAACCTGCGGTTTTCCTTTTCCGCGGCTTTGATAGCCAGCGTGTACCTGGGCGATATGTATAGCCTTGTGGTATACGCCATGGTGTCACAGCCTGCGCTCTACGAGAAAATCCGAGAGGAATCCGATGCCTTGTTCGGGAACGGCGATCCGGAAGCAGAGGCGCTCGCACCACCCGCGATCGACGTTACGCACCGCTTCCTCATGGAGTGCATGCGCATGTACCCGATCGTGCCCATGTCAATTCGAAACGTAATGAACGTGTGTGTTTTCGACGGGTACGAACTGCCCCTGGGAGAACGGCTCCATATCGCGCCGACCGCCACGCATTACATGCGCGACATATTTCCCGACCCGTACAAATTCGACATCGACCGCTATCTGCCGCCGCGCCACGAACATCGCAGTCCCGGATACGCTCCGTACGGACTGGGCACGCACATGTGCCTCGGCACCCGTTGGATGGAACTGCAACTGGCGGTCAACCTGCTGTTGCTGGCGCATTACTTCAGGCTCGAAATGTCGCCCGCAAACTTCAAGCTCAAGTTCAATCCGTTTCCCTCTTTGAAACCGAGCAAGAAGCTGAAATTCGTCATCGCCGAGCAGAGAAACGATCTGCCTGCCTGAAGTCGCGGAGACGAAATTCCACGGAGAATTCACAGCATTGAAACTGGGTAAACTTTCCAGGGATCTGCGAGAGGCTTACCAGGGAACGGGCGTCAAGGGACGTGTCCGGCACTTCGACGGCTGGATCGCGCGGTCGGCCCGGGCGGCTCCGGAAGCCGACGGCACAAGCGGGTACGACCATGCGGCAACGGTGAAAGAGTACTATAACCTTTGCAGCGGATTCATGGTGTGGGGCTGGAACGAATCCCTGCATTTCGTTCCGCTCACACCCGATGAGAGCCTGGAGGAATCCATAGTCCGTCATCAGCGGTTGATGATCTCGAAGCTGGACTTGAAACCGGGTATGACGGTGGTGGACGTCGGTTGTGGAGTCGGCGGCCCCATGCGCCGCGTCGTCCATGAAGCCGGTGTCAAGGTCGTCGGAATCAACATCAGTGAAGTCCAACTGGAGAAGGCAAGAAAGTTGAACGCGGAGGCCGGAATCGCTCACATGGTCGATTATGAGGCATGCAGCTTTATGGATATGGGCGGCATCGAAGACGAGACGTTCGACCGGGGCTATGCTATCGAGTCGACCTGCCACGCGCCTGACAAGGTACGCGCGTTCGAGGAGATATACCGCGTACTTAAACCGGGCGCGCTGTTCTGGGGCCAGGAAATGTGCCTGACCGACAAGTTCGATCCGGAAGACGCCGGCCACCGTGCCATTGAGCAGGAACTCCGGCGTGGCATTGCGTTGAACGACATCGCGACGTTCGGCGAAGTGAATAGCGCACTGGAAGCGGCGGGATTCCAGGTCATAGAAGGGATGGACCGAGACATCCAGGAAGGGCCGTCCACGCCCTGGTATAGTACCATGGACAGTCGTCGCGGAACGTTGGGGAATACGCTGCGCAGGCTTCCATGGGGCCGTAAGGCCATCATCGCGGGATCGAAGATGGCCGAAATGCTGCGTCTGCTACCGAAGGGTTCATCTGAAGTCGTCCGGCTCCTTGATCGCACCGCGGACGCCTATGTTTCGGGTGGCAAGACGGGTATTTTCACACCGCTGTACTGTTTCCTGGCTCGCAAACCTCTTTAGACCCGGCTACACAGAGATTTCAAGATGACTCTTGCGCGATTTGCACGTCTCGCGACGGTCGGGGCACTCGTGCTTCTGACGGCCGGTACGAACGCCCAGTCGATCGACGAGGCTCGGACCGCTTTCGAGGAAGGCCGCTTTCTCGAGGCGGCGGACCTGGCGGAAGCCTTCGGGACCTCCGTGGGCTACGCCCTGGCGGCGCAATCGCTCGCGGTGCACGGTCATTACATTGCGGCCGGTGATGATCGGAAGGGGTTCTTTGAACGTGCGATGAAACTCGGCGAGGAGGCGGTGCGCGCCGATTCGACCAATCAAGAAGCGTATTACCAGTCCGCGCACGCCGTTGGCCGGTATTCGCTGACGGTAGGCAGGTTTACGGCGCTTCGCCGGGGCCTGGCCGGCAAGGTCCGCGGACTGCTGGAGAGCGCGCTTGCCATCGATCCCGAATTCGCCGAGGCGCACATGGCCTTCGGGAGCTGGCATGCCGGTATCGCCCGAGCAGGGCGCGTGGCCCGGTTCCTGTACAAGGGAAACCGCGAGAGCGCGGTCATCCACTATGAGCGGGCGCTGGAGCTCGCGCCGGACTCGATGATCGTCCTGCTTGAATACGCGCTCAATTTACCCGATCTCGATAGTGAGGGCGGCCGGGAGCGTGCCGGGGAACTGCTGTCGAAGGCGGCCGGACTCCCGGCGCGGGACGCCTTCGAAGCGCTCATCCATGAGGATGTGCTGGAGGCCCTGGCGGAACACGAGAGCGGCGGGTAGCTCATCGGGCAGCGTAAAACTGCCGGCAGTAGCGACGGTACAGGCCGATGGGGCCGTCGGCCGCGCACAGCCGGGGCGGCGTGCGAAACTGTTTCCGTTCCCAGATCACCACGTCCTGCAACACATCCCGCTTCTGCTGCGCCAGGAGGATCTGGTTCATCAGCCGCCGCCGCAGCTTCGACGGCAGGAATCCCAGGCCGGAGATGAACCGACGGGGCTTCCGGATCTCCCGCAGCTGGCTAACCAGCACGAGATCGATATACTTGCCGTCGACCGGGGTCGGAAGCACCCAGAGCCTGGCATGCATATCGATGGTCTTCTCATGGATTTCAACGAAAGAGTACCCCAGTCCGTGGATGTGTGTGACGGCCGAGACCTCGTAGACCAGGTCCTTGACACCCAGGACCCTGCGGACACGCTTAAAGTCGAAACAGCTCTTCAGGTAGGCACCTTCCACAGTGACTGAACCCACCGGGTTCACGTTGTCGTAGCCGTGCACGTAACGCAGGTGGCCGATGTCCACGGAGTTCTCCGCGGTTTCCTGGGGATGGCTGCGAAACCGGAGGGTCCGGAAACCCAGGTCGCCCCACTCGCTGCCGGCCGGCGGGTTGTCAGGCAGGAACCAGTGCGCGGGCCGACCGCCGAGCCCGTACCAGGCGAAGACCAGGCCGAGGATCTCTCGGGTCTCGTACACGGCCAGCCGGGCGGCTTTCGGCGCCGGGGCGTTGGGCGTCGCGACGCACTGCCCGGTCGTATCGAACTCGAACCCGTGGAACGGGCAGACCAGGCGACCGTCGCATACCTTGCCGCCGACCTTCGGCCCCAGGTCGGAACCCAGGTGCGGACACACGGCTTCGGCCACGCAGACCCGGCCTTCCTCGTCGCACCACGCGACGATATCCTCGCCCATCCACTGCTTCTCGATCAGTTTTTCCCGCCGCAGCGTTTTGCGGGTCGTGACCAGGTACCAGCCTTCCGGGAACGGATGAAGCCCATCCTTGCCTTGGCTGTCGGTGAGCCCGGTATCCGCGTCGGCCGCCGGCGTTGGGAACGTATCGGTTGTATGCAAGGCCTATCCTCCAGTGTGCCACGTAAGTATTATAACTACAAGGCGTTAACGCGACAAGCAGGATTTGGTCCGAGCCGCTGGAGCGAAGTTGGGACAGGCGAAATCAGGGCCGGCTTCCCGTGGTCCGGCTTCCGGTGGACCGGCGAGTGCCGTAAGGAGGTTTGAGGCCCGGTCGAAACGAGGTCGAACTCAGCTCTTCGCCTTCCGGAATCGCCAGCCGTGAAGTATCCGACCGTAGTAGTTAAACATCCGCCTGGCCTCGGGATCGTCGAAGGGATAGTCCGCGCCGATCTGCCGGGCGGCGGCGAGGCCGGTCACGAAGCAGGTCTCCTGGCTGTTCACCAGGGTGTGGGCGCCGCAGTGCCAGGTCCGTCGCCTGCCCTGGATGAACCGGAACAGCTGGACGAGCCAGGCGACATGGCGCACGTCGTGTACGATGTGCTGGAACCAGCACTTTTTGACGATCTTCTGCTCATCGATCGGACTGACGGGGTTGTAGGTCACCAGGCAGGGTTTGTCGGACTGGTTGGCCCATGGCTGCTGGTTGTGCATAATGTAGGTGATTTCGTAGTTGTCCGGCCTGGCGCCGTACTGTTCGATGTGATTGCTCCGCGTCTCCAGCGGTCTCACTTCGTTTTCCGGCAGGACGGAGGCGTCCGAATGCACGACCGTATGGTTGTGGAGTTCGCTTTCGTAGCGTATCGACGACAGAAGATAGCGTTCCAGGAACGTGGGCCGGTCGAGCAGCATCAGGGTCTGGTTCGCATTGCACGCGAAGACCACCTCGTCAAATGTCTCCTCCACGCCGTCTGAGTCCTCGACCACGACGCAGTCTGACCGGCGGTGCACTTTACGCACCGGCCGGTTTAGGTATAATCTGTCCCGGAATCCGGCCGTCAGGTTCTCATAGATCCGTCGCGTGCCCTGGTCCCACGTCTGCATGGGTGTCGCGCGTTCGATGTCGAAGAACTCCAGGTACCGTGCGAAGAGGGCCGCCGGCATGTCGAACACGTTCGTGGCCATCAGGAAATTGACGAACATGGGCTTCAGGATCTTGTACCTGAAATCCCCCGAAAAACCGCGGAGGTTAAGCACCGTCCCCATGCTGACGTAATTAAAGGGATTGATTGCATTGATCAGCCTCGACCGGGAACGGGTCAGCCGGCCGAACCGGTGGATACGCTTAAGGAGCCGTTGAAACCGGGCAATCTCGGGCTGCAGTTGCCGTCTGATTTCGGACTCGAAATCGTGGGCGTAAACCTGGCCGTGGTACTTGACGCTGTAGTTGAACCGGGTATCCAGCAGTTCGATGCCGAACCGGCGCATCAACAGCAGGATGTGGTGATAAACCGAAGGGATCAGCGCGGTAACGGATATGTCGAAGGGAATGGTGCCGCCGTCATCCTGCGGCATGTCGGCCGTAATCGCATTCCCGCCGACCTGGTCCCGGGCCTCGTACAGCCGGAAGTCAAACCGGTCCGGGTGGTGATGCAGCGCCCATGCGGCTCCGAGCCCGGATACTCCGCCGCCGATTATGGCGATTTGCTTCGGTTTTGTGTCTTCCCGGCCGTTCGTCATGCCCCTGCATCCTTTGAATGTCTTTCATTTATAGCGGACATTCGGATCCGGTCACATCTCATCAGTTCGACGGTTTCCGGCCCTTCGTGCAGCGGTAGTGTTCGCCCGCCCTTTCCGGACTTACAAGCCCGTTCCGGACGTCCTCTGCCACCATTTCCGCTTCCCGTTCGGCCGGGTCGCCCCAGCCGCCTCCGCCGGGCGTCTCGATCCGCAGGATCTCGTTCCGGGACAGTTCGGTATGCGCCTTGGTCGGGATCTCCTTTTCGCGCCCTTCGGTGTCGATCACGTAACAGTGGGCACCCGTCGCGTTCCCTCCGCCTTCGAGTCCCCAGGGCGTGAACTTGCGGCGGTCGGAACCCAGCGTGATGATGGTGCGTTCGCCGAGGCACTTAAGCTCCCGCATCATCCCGCACCCGCCGCGCCGGCGACCCGGTCCCTCGGTGTCCGGGATCAGGCCGTAACGCTCGACCCGGAGCGGATAGGTGCGTTCCATGATCTCGACCGGCGCGTTCCGGGTGTTGGTGAGGTGGGTGTGCACGCCGTCCTCGCCGTCGAGATCGGACATGGCGCCCTGCCCGCCCGCGTAGGTTTCCACGTAGTTGTAGTAATCGCCGGTGCCGGGATCGATCCCGCCGATGTTGACCAGGTTCATTTCCCCGCTGCAGGCCGCGCACACGCGGTCGGGCGCGGCGTGGTACAACGCGCCCATGAGCACGTCCACGACCCGCTGGTCCGTCAGGATGTTGGCATTGCCGATGGCCGCCGGGTAGGTAGCCTGCAGGATGGAGCCTTCGGG
Organism: Gemmatimonadota bacterium; assembly: GCA_009835325.1. Classification (NCBI taxonomy): domain Bacteria; kingdom Pseudomonadati; phylum Gemmatimonadota; species Gemmatimonadota bacterium. The sequence goes on from VXWP01000008.1 coordinate 13,309, forward strand.
GGCGAAGATCTCCAGGGGCCGGTATGCCCCTGCGCAGGCCGGCAGATCCGGATCGATCACTGCCTTGCACACGTAGCTGATGCAGGATGCGGCCGCGGGCAGCCGGGCGTTCAGGGGACCCAGGACCTGGTCGCTGCACCCCGAGAAGTCCGCGCGCAGTTCGTCCCCCGAGATGGTCAGGGTCACCGCGATCTTCACCGGTTCGTCGGTAACGCCGTCGTCGTCCAGGTAGTCTTCGAAAGTGTACTCGCCGTCGGGCAGTAACCGGATACCCGCGCGCATCCGTCGTTCGGCGTAGTCCTGGATTTCGTCCATGTAACGTATGACTTCATCGGGAGATTCCCGGGACATGAGATCGCTTACCCGTTGCTGGCCGATCTGGGCGCAGGCGAACTGCGCCATGAGGTCGCCCCTTACCTCGTACTGCGTCCGCACGTTCTGGTTGATCAAGCGGTAGATCTCCTCGTCGAGCCGTCCCCCCTTGAAAATGGGCAGGGGCGGGATCTGCAGGCCCTCCTGGTAGATCTCCGTCACCCCGAAGGGCATGCTTCCGGGCGCGAACCCGCCCATGTCCACGTGATGGGCCGTCGATGCCGCCAACGCCACAGGTCGGCCTTCATGGTAAATGGCGGATACCAGGGAGACATCCGGCAGATGACCCGGTCCCTCGGGATAGGGCAGGTTCGTGATGTAGACGTCGCCGGGCTTCATGGCCGACAGGGGATAGGCTTCCAGGATGGACCGGACCACGCCGGGCATCACGCCCAGGTGCAGGGGGACGCCCGATTCCGCCTGGGCCAGGATCTCCCCGGTGGGCTGCACGATGGCCGCGGAGCAGTCGCGCCGGTCCTTGATATTGGTGGAGTAGCTGGTGCGGATCAGCGCGGCACACATTTCCTCCGCGATGCCCGTCCACCGGTTGCGCATCAGTTCCAGGGTAATGGGGTCGGTCTTCATGTCGAATTAAGCCCGGTTATGGTGATCTGTTCCCATTCGTCGACGCATGCGGCCTGCCCGGGTCCGATCAACGTCGTGGAATCGAGTTGTTCGACGATGGCCGGACCGTCGATCCGCTGTCCGGGAAGCAAGCCGGTCCTGCCGTATACCGGCGTGTCCATCCAGGCGCCCGCGAAGTAGACCGGGCGGGTGACGAAGGGTGCGACCCGTTCGGATGCGCCCCGTCCCGCCGGCTTCCTGCGGTCATCCGAAATGGGCAATTCCGCGGAAACCCACACGTTGACGAGTTGAACGCGCTGGTCGCGACGCGCGAATCCGTACTGCCGCTCGTGTTCGAGGTGAAAGGCCGATTCAAGCAGGGCCAGGTCGACGGCGCCCTCGGGCAGATCGATGGGGATGTCGTATCCCTGTCCAGCGTACCGCAGCCCCACGCGCCGGCTGATGACGGGATCGTTTCCCTCCGAGGACATGGCCAGATCCTCTATCGCCTGTGCCGTAAGCTCGCCGAGCATCGTTTCGAATCGCTCCGCTTCGATCCGGTCCAGCAGTTCCACGTGGGTCTGGATCCGGTCCGTCCGCAGGTTGGAAAACACCAGGCCCTCGGCGGAGGCGACCCCGGGGGCGAGCGGGATGACCACGTCGCGTATCCCCAGTTCCCGGGCGAGTTCAACGCCGTGGAGCGGTCCCGCGCCTCCGAAGGGTACCAGGGTGAAAAGACGGGGATCGTACCCGCGCTCCACGGTAAGCTTGCGGATGGCCGCCGTCATGGAGGCGTTGATGACCCGGATGATTCCTTCGGCGGCCTCCTCGACCGTGCATTGCAGGCCGGCGGCGATCTTCTCCTGGATGACCCGCCGCGCGGCCGCCGGGTCCAGGTGGATGGCGCCGCCCAGCAGGCTGTCCGTGGAAAGCCGGCCCAGGACCAGGTTCGCGTCCGTCACCGTGGGTTCGCTGCCGCCGGTCTGGTAGCAGGCAGGACCCGGTTCCGCCCCTGCCGATTGCGGTCCCACGCGCAGGGCGCCGCCCGAATCGATCCACGCGATGCTCCCGCCGCCCGCGCCGATCGTGTGGATGTCCATCATGGGCGCTTTCAGGGCCAGGCCGTCGATTTCAGCATGCTTCGCGAAGGCGATGGTGCCTTCGTGAATCATAGCCACGTCGAAACTTGTACCGCCCATGTCGGCCGTGATTACGTTGGACCGGCCGAGCCGCTGGCCAATCTCGTCTCCGGCCACCACGCCGCCGGCCGGTCCCGACAGGATCGTATGTACGCAGTGATCCGCAGCGTCCCGGGCCGAGGTAACTCCACCGTTGGATTTCATGACGTAGAGCGGCGCTTCGACAGCGGCGTCCGACAGGGCGTCGTTCACCCGCTTCAGGTAGTTCGTCATCACCGGCTGCACGTAGGCGTTCATGGCACAGGTGCTGAACCGTTCGTATTCGCCCTCTTCGCGGCTCATATCTGAGGAAAGACAAACCGTGGCGTCCGGCAGAGCCTGCCGCAACCCGTTGCCGACCGACCGCTCATGACCGGGGTCGATGTGGCTGTGGAGGAATCCGATGCCCACCGCTTCGATGCCGTCCTTCCTGAGCGCTTCGATCAGTTCGTTCAGCCGGTCCCGGTCTATGGGCAGGGCTTCCGTACCATCGTGAAGCATTCGTTCCGGAAGCTCATACCGCAGGGCACGGGGCACGAGGGCCGGCGTTCGGCGAACACGCATGTTGTACAGGTGGGGCCGGTCCTGCCGCTGAATGTGAAGCACGTCCCGGAACCCTTCGGTCGTAATGAATGCGGTGCGTGCACCCTTTCGCTGCAGGATGGTGTTGGTGGCCACCGTGGTGCCGTGGATCAGGAACCGGACATCCGCGCTGTCGTATCCGGCCCGTGCGACGAGTTCGCTGACGCCTTCCACCAACGCGCGGCTCGGATCGTCCGGCGTACTCGGCACCTTGTGGAACGCCAGCCTTCCCGTTTCGGGATCGGACAGGACGAGATCGGTAAACGTGCCGCCCGTGTCTATGGCGATGCGAACGCTCATGGCGGGTCAGACCGTGTTTTCGTCCAGCGGGAAGTCGATGCGCACGTTGCCGTGCTTCTGCGACGCGAGAAACCCCAGGATGATCTCAAGGGTATTTCGGGCCGCGCGCGGCGGGGAAACGGTCTCGCCGCCGTTTTCCATGACGTGGACGAGGTCCCGGATAGCCGCCGTGGAATAGTAGTGGGTCGGACCCTTGGGGGCGATGGTCTGGATGCCGTTTCCCGTATCGAGCTCGTAGAAGTCCTCGTGGACGAACATCCATCCATCCGTGCCGTCGAGCTGGTATCCGCCCCGGCATTCCCTGCCCTTGGAACCGTTGTAGAAGGCCCGTACGCCGTTCTTGAAATGGATGAAGCCGGAGCAGCCCGGCTCCAGGTCCGCGTTCCGGCCGCCGTCGCCCTGGTAGGGCCAGTAGTCCTCGTAGCCCTCGTCGAGCTCGGCGAAGACCCACGCGGGCTCCGATCCCGCGAGATAGCAGGTCATGTCGATCATGTGGGTGCCGTTTCGGAACAGAATGGCCCGGGGACCGCCGAAGTTGAGCACGATGCGTTGCAACGCGCCGATCGCGCCCTCGTCGAGGAGCTGCTTGACTTCCCGGTATACCTGACTCCAGCGACGGGTGTGGTTGATGTTCATGGGAACGTTCCGGCTTTCCACCGCGGCGATCATGCGGTCGGCGTCCGCGAGGGAGGTCGCGATCGGTTTTTCGCAGTAAATGCCCCGGACGCCCGCCGCGACGCCGTCCACCACGATGTCCGCGTGGCGGTGGTCCGACGTCACCACGCTCAGGATGTCGGGTTTGCAGGCTTCCAGCATCTCCCGGTAGTCCTTGAATCCCCGCAGACCCGGGAAAGTATCCGACCAATCCCTGAGGGTGTCCTGCAGGAGGTCTTCCTTCAGGTCGCAGACACCGACCACCTCTGTATTCGGCAGGAGGGCATAGGCCGGTACATGGCGGTTGGGCATCTCATGGCCTATTCCGTGGTCGCCGTCGACCGGGGGGCTTCCCGCCCCGATACCGCTCAAGCCCACCACGCAGGCCCTGTAGGTCCTTTCGTCAGCCATGGCTGTCCTTTCTGAGGTTAGGTGTGTCTAATTGTCCTTCCAGCGCGCGACCTGTGCTTCATCCAGGGTGACGCCGAGACCGGGGCCGTCGGGTACCTTCGCGGTGACCGGCCCGAGTTCCAGCGGCGTCTCGATCATATCGCCTTCGTGGTACAACGGTCCGAGCAGGTCTCCGGGATAGGTTTCGCTGTCGATGGCTTCCACGACGGCCGCCACGTGGAGCATGGCCGCCGTACCGATCCCCAATTCGAGATTGCTGCCCATGTGGCACCGCAATCCCGCCGCCCGGGCCACGTGCGAGATGCCCAGCGTCTGGCCGATGCCACCGTTCTTTCCCGGATAGACACTGATGATGTCCGCGGACCGCCTGAGTACCGTCTGCATGGCGTCGTGCACGGTGAATACACTCTCGTCGGCCATGATGGGGATGGTCGTTCCCGTGCGGATCAGGGCCGCTTCATCGTCGAACTGCGGCGCCGACGGCTGCTCGGCGAACAGGATGTCCAGGGGCTCCAGGAGACGCAGCATGCGGCGGGCAACCGCCGGCGGCCAACCGCAGTTCGCATCGATGCTCATCCGAATGCCGGGGCCGGCCAGAGCACGTATTGCGCGGACGCGCTCCAGGTCCTCCCCGGGGTCCAGTCCGACCTTGACCTTGAGACATTGCACGCCCCACTGCAGGAACTTCTCCGCCAGGGCGACGGAAGTCGGCACGTCGAAGGCGCCTACCACCATCTTCATGGGGATCTCCTCCCGGACCCTGCCGCCCAGCAGCTGGTAGAGCGGCATGCCCGCGCGCTTCCCCGCCAGGTCCCACAACGCCATCTCCACGGCCGCCTTGGTGAAGGGATTCAGCTTGATGACCTCGTCCATGATCCCACAAAGCCGGTTCACGTCCGCCGGGTCCTGGTCCTTCAGCGCGGGAGCCACCAGGTCCCGGACCGCTGCGGCGCACGATGCGGACGTTTCCCCGCTCCAGCGCGGCGCGACCGTGGCCTCTCCCAGTCCGGTCAGCCCCTCGTCCGTGTGGACCCGGAGGATGACGTAGGGAGAGACGATGTGTTCGCCATGGGCGGTTTTGGTGGTCATGCCCTGCTTGAGGGGCACTTCGATGGGAAGGGCTTCGATGCGGGTGATCTTCATGTTCCGCTCCGTTTTCGGTTGATCTTCTCCGCTGCGCTTACCGGAGCCAGTCGTCCCGGTGTTCGGCGACGAAGTGGTCGTCGTTGAGATGAGGATAGGCTTCGTATACCCGGTTGATTTCCTCGTACTGGCCGGGCGACAGCGTCTCATTATGATTGAGGCACCAGGTGCCCTCGAGCAGGCCCTGTCTGCGCAGTACCTCGTGAATCCCGGGTATGCATCCGGAAAAACCGTGTGCCGGATCGAAGAAGGCCGCGTTGCAGTCCGTGACCTCGATCGAGCGGGTCAGCAGGTGTTGGGGTACGGCTTCGCCGGACGCGGAGGCGTCATGGCATTCCCGCAGCAACGCGACCGCGCCCCGGGTCCAGACGGCCCAGTGTCCCAACAGCCCGCCCTTGAATCGTACGGACCGCCGCGCGTCTCCGCACTGGAACGTGTGTTCGGTAAGGAGGTCCATCAGGATGTTGTCGTCGTTGCCGGTGTACAGCGTGATTTCCTCCTGCCTTCCGGACTCCGTCAGGGCCCGCAGCACGTCGAGCGTGTGGTACCGGTTGAACGCCGCGATCTTGATGGCCACCACCCCTTCCAGTTCGACGAACCGCCGCCAGAAACGGTAGGGAAGCACGAGACCTCCCACTGCGGGTTGCAGGTAGAAGCCCATGACGGGAATGACGTCGGCCACGGCACGACAGTGCGCGATGAGTTCGTCCTCCGAGGCGCCGCTCATGGCGGTCAGGCTGAGCAGGCCGGCATGGTATCCGAGCGACCGCGCCGCTTCCGCCTCGCCGGTCGCCTGGGCCGTCCGTCCGCAGATACCCGCGATCCGGATGAAGTCCGCCGCCACCTCCCGGTCCATGACCTCCGCGGCCAGTCCGAGTACCGGTTCGTATAGGCCGTGGGCGGGGTCCCGGATCTCGAACTGGGTCGTATGGACGCCGACGGCGAGTCCACCGGCCCCGGCCGCTATGTAGTAACGCGTAAGGGCCCGCTGGCGCCTTTCATCCAGTCTCCGGTCCGCCGTTACGGCCAGCGGATGAGCCGGGATGACCACGCCTCGCCCCATGGCCGATCGGACCGGCGAGGGCATTGCGTCATGCATGTCTTTGCTCCAGAGGTGGTATGCTTCGATCAGAAACGTCCGGTGCGCGACTCGTACCCGGTCGGTTTGTCCAGGCTGCGGCCCCCTATGCGGATCCAGTGGGCGACCCAGTCCGCGATCCTTTCCGGCGGGACCTCCGGCTCGCCCAGTCTGTCAAACAGCCTGCGGGCGTTGCCAAGCAGCGCCGTTTCGCTTTCACGACCGGTAAAATCAGGCTCCGTTTCCAACCGGCGGCCGAGCATTCCGGACATCGACCGGACGGAGAGGACATCCGGCCCCGTCAGGTTCAGGATCGTGGCGGGACTGCTGCACAGGGGGAACAGCCGCGCCAGGTAACTATTGGCGTCTCCCTGCCAGATCTGGTTCACATGGCCCATGGCCAGGTCGATCGGCACGCCGTCATGGATCCTTCTGCCGAGGTCGTGGATGATGCCGTACCGCAGTTCCGTGGCGTAGAACAGCCGGACGATCAACAGGGGCGTTCCCTGCTCCACGCACAGATGTTCCGCGATGCGTTCCCCGCCCAGACGCGACTGGGCGTATTCGCCTACCGGTCCGATTTCTCCGTCCTCGTCCGCGCCGCCCCCCGCGACCCGGGTATAGGCATACACGTTGCCCGAACTCACGTAGACGATGCGGGATCCGGCGTACCTGCGCATGATCCGCCCCGGCAGCCAGGTGTTCATCGCCCAGGTCATCGGCGAGTTGCCCGTGGCGCCGAACTTGAATCCCGCGAGAAAGAGGACATTCGGCGCATCCGGCAGGCGGGCAAGTTCATTCTCGTCGAGCAGGTCCGCCCGAACGGTTTCCACGCCGGTTTCTTCGAGGTAAGCGCCGACCCTTGCGTCGCTGAACCGGGAGACGCCGATCACGCGCCGCGCGCCGGCCCGTACGAGGAGTTCCGCCAGGGTCGGTCCCATCTTCCCGCCGGCGCCCAGGATCACCACGTCGCCTTCCAGTTCCGATACGGCCTCGATGACGGCCGGCGAAGGGGCCGTCATCCGTTCGATCAGCATCTCCTCGCTCATGATGAGGTCAGGCATGGGCCGCTCCGCCGGGTGGCGCCGTAAAGTATGCCGCCGGCGCGAAGTACTTGAACATGCCGAAACCCGCCTCCCGGTCCGATTCCGACCAGACCAGGTCGGTCTCGCAGTAGGACACGGAACCATGCCCCGGCGGAGTCAGTTCGGGATGGGAGAAAAAATCGGTCCGCGGCCAGATGCTTCTGTGGCGGAAGCACAGGCCTTGAAGCAGGTTGTTTCGAATGAAATTCCGCATGTGGGAGAACGTCCGCTGGTATCTCGATCCGCTGCCCCATTCGATATAGGGGGCCAGTCCGCCGTCCAGCCCCTGGATCTCGGGAATGGAGAGAGGCACTCCGCCCCGAAACAGGATCGCGTCGATGTTCGGATCCACCATCACCCACTTCCGGTAATCGTCGAACCAGACTTCGGCCACAAAATGGCCTTCATAGCTATTCGGCGTTCCCATAAGCGCCGAGCAGCGCGCAGGGATGCCAATGGCCTGGCAGGCACTGACAAAGGCCACCGCATAGTGGACGCACATGGTGATGGAACTTTCGCCGTTGTGGCCTTGCCGGCTCCCGCCCCATGCGAGTATGGTCTCCGCGTCCCACGGCGCGTATGCCGTCCCGCGGCGGGATCCCGAATGTTCCCAACTGGTCGCAATCCACGCGGAAAGCGCCCGCACCCGGGTCATTAGATCGCCGTCGTACACGATACGTCGGGGAATCCGGTCACGCATCGACTGTGCCCTGGGGTGGTCGGTGGACTCCCAGGCCATGTCCGGCGGCGGGTCGTCCCGGCCTTCCACCAGCCGCATGCGCACGCAGTAGTTTCCACTAATTGCATTCAGGTAGCCCTGGCGGTGCGAACGCCACCTTGCACCGCCGTCGTCGGTCAGCGTGCTGTTTGACGGGGCGCCGCCAGCCTCCATCGCAAGCGACCATCCCGTCATCGCGGCGTCATCGGTCCACAGCTCCACCGTGTTGTCCCCGTCGCGCAGGTCGCCGGACTTGACGGTACGTTCGTACCATCTGTAATGGAGATCCTCCCCGGCCCGGATCGCTTCCTGGCCGATCCCGTTGAAGGACCAGTGCAGTGGGTTGTCGCCGACCCGGTGGGGCCTGGCCAGCAGGTACAGGGTAGCGTCGGATCCGGTGGCCGGCAGATTAAGGATGACGCGGACACGCCGGAACCGCGTGAGTTCCTCGCACAGCGATGGGATGACACGACCGGATTCGTTGTGGTAGAGTCTGCTCATTGACTAACCAAGTAACAGCCTGCAGTATGTTGCGTCAAGATCGGACGGACGTTATATTGCGGCTTGGAATCAGCATGCCCGGCGTAAAGCCTTACTTCCGCCTGAATAGAGATCGTGGCCTCAGGAATTTCCTTCAGGAATCCCCCTATGAAGCGGGCAGTGATACTCGGTCGAAACCAGGGCGGTGTCGTGGAGACCGACGTTCCGAAGCCACGGGAAAACTGGGCACTGATCAAGATCCACGCGGCTCCGCTCTGCAACGAGTTCAAGGGATTCGCGGCGGGCCGCAAGGAAGACTATCTGGGCCACGAGGCGTCCGGCGAGGTGGTCGATGTCGCGCAGCCCTGCCGGGTCGATGTGGGAGACCGGGTAGCGGTCATGCCCGGGTATCCCTGTGGCGGTTGCGCCCTGTGCCGGTCCGGGGACTACATCCACTGCGAAAACAACGTGGACTTCGAGGCATTCACCGGATCGGCCGAAGGCAGGGCGACCATCGCGCAATACATGCTCAAACCGGACTGGCTGTTGACGCCCATTCCCGATGGCATGTCCTACGAGCACGGGGCCATGGCGTGCTGCGGACTGGGGCCGACCTACGGCGCATTCGACCGCCTTCAGGTCCGGGGGGGCGACACCGTGCTGATCACCGGCATGGGGCCGGTGGGCCTGGGAGGGGTGATCGGCGCATCCCATATTGGCGCCGAGGTAATCGCCGTGGAATCCCATCCCTACCGCAAGGCGAAGGCCATGGAGCTGGGCGCTGCGCACGTCATCGATCCGGGGGACGAGGACGCGCTGGAACAGATACGCGAACTGACCGGCGGGATCGGCGTGGACCGGGCCGTGGACTGCTCGGGGTCGCCGTCAGCCCACAGGCTCTGCATCGACGCGCTCCGCAGGAGGGGAAGCCTCGCCTTCGTCGGCGAGAGCGGGGCGGACACGCGGCTGGTCGTGAGTCCCGACATGTTACGCAAGGGCATCGATCTGAAGGGCTCCTGGCATTACAACATGAAGGGCGCTCTCGACATCATGGGCGTCATCGCGAAAAACCGGGAGAAACTGGACCGCTTCATCACCCACCTGTATCCCATAGAGGAAATCCAGCATGCATGGGATACACAGGTATCGGGCGAATGTGCGAAAGTCGTCATCCAACCCTGGGCATCAACATGATCAAATGCGCGATCGTCGGCGTCGGCGGCGGACGGGCCCGTGGGCTGGCCGAAGCCTATGGACACGTAACCCGGGGTCGGCTGGCCGCCGTTTCGACCCGCCGCCGGGAAAAGCTCGACGCCTTTGGAACGGACTTCAGCGTGTCCACGAGGTACACGGACTACCGCGAGATGTTCGAACGGGAGAAACCGGACCTGGTCCACGTGAATACGCCGCCCTCGGCACGCCTGGAGATCTTCGAAGCGGCGGAGTCGGCGGGTGTTCCGGCCGTGCTGGTCGAAAAGCCCCTGGCCATACAGGGAGAAGATTATCTGGCCATGCAGGCCTTTGTGCGGTCTGCCCGGGTCAAGATCGCCGTCAACCACCAGTTGCACTTCCATCCTCGGCGCGGACGGATGCAACAGCAGGTGCGCGATGGCGCGATCGGGAACCTGCGCTTCATCGAGGCCAGCGCGGGCATGAACCCGGCCTACCAGGGGACGCACGCGCTACAGGCCATCAGCGCTTTCAATCCCGGTGCGGCGCCGGTCGCCGTCTTCGGGCAGGTCTCGGGCGCGGACGGGCTGGCTGAAACCCCCAGGCACCACTACGCGCCGGACGAGTGCACCGGGATCATCGACTACGACAACGGCGTCAGCGCACTGCTGCGCTGCGGCGCCGTCGCCCCCCGCGTCATCCCGGGCGGTTCCACTAACGTCCACAAGCGGATCGCCGTGTACGGGGACCTGGGCTTCGTGCACTGGACCATGCACGGCTGGGAGTCCAGGATCGACGATGTCTACGAGCGCGGGGAACACGTCTATGCCGAGGAAGACATCCTTGGCCAGGCGGCCATGACCGAGGCCATGATCGACTGGCTTGAAGACGACACGGCCGTTCACCCGCTGAACATCAACTCGGCGCTGAGCGACTTCAGCGTGATACTGGGGATTTACGAAAGCGCGCTGAACCGGGCGGTCGTTTCGCTGCCCTTTACGCCGTCGCCGGACCTGGTGGGGAGATTGCGCACCGCGCTGGGCTAGCCGGCCGTTCCGTCGTTCACCTGCATATACATGAAGGGCGGGATGGTCAGGGCCACCACGTCGTTTCCGCCGGTGACTTCACGGGCCTGTCCCAGGGCGTGTTCCAGGTCGGGCGCCCAGGAAACCCCCAGCCTTCTGGCCGCGAAATCGGTCTTCGGTCCGGCCAGGATCACACGGGACAGGTATTTCAGCGGATAGGTCGCCCAGTACCACACCGTGAAGGGATGGAATCCGTGGTGGGCGAAGCGATTTCGGTAGCAGTCGACCAGGTGCGGATCCCGCGCGAACTGCTCCTGGAACCCCGATTGCATCTCGAAGGGGTCCTGGGTCTCGGGCAGCACCTCGTTCCAGAACTTCTCGTAGGCGACGTGGTACTCGGGATGGAAGAACTCGAAGACCGGGTTCAGGATGATGACTACGCCGCCCGGTTTGACGAAGGGCTTGTTGTAGAACCAGTTGAAGACGTAACCGAGCACGTCGCTTAACACCAGCACCGGGTTGATCCGCGTGCCGACGGAATAGGGACTCAGATCGGGCAGGCCGAAGACCAGCGTATCGTGCTGATGGTCGGTGGTCACCAGCAGCTGGTCCTTCAGGGTCTGCAGGGTCGGTTCGTGTACGGCGTCTATGGAACCCGCGTTGATTTCAACGGGCAGGTAAGCGCTCTGGATGCCCTTGAAAACCCGGAAGCGCACCGATTCGGGAAGCATGCTCATGGACGCGGGCGTCGTGGCCTTCAGGATCTTCTCGAACAGGTTGCAACGCTCCGACGGTTTGCTTAAGTAGCGCATCATGGGGGGATAGGACGCGTTGTTCATGGCCGCCTCGAGGACCATGATGCGGGTGTGCTGCAGGATGACGCGGCTGATGCGCTCGATTGAGCCGTGCATGTCGGAACCCTCGGGCTGCATGACGTGAGGCTTCTCCGCGGTCATCTGCGGCGCGTGGTGCGGCGCGATGCTGTTGTAGGTGCCCAGTCCGACGGCCACGGACTTGTGGCCGCCATTCAGGGGGATCTGGATGGAGTCCACGTAGATCACCAGGTCGCTCTCGACGACCTTGCGGCTGGTCTCCACCGGTTCGCCGTGGTCGGTGGTGCCCAGCACGACGATGTCGTCCGGGTCTTCGGCGTCGAAATTGACCAGTTGGCTGGGGTGGAAAGCCTTCATGATCCGCTTGCCCAGCATGGCGGCCATTTCGTGGGTTTTCATCTTGCGGTGCAGCGCGACCGCGCACATGAGCTCGATATTCTCCTGCTTTACCCCGTAACCGTAGAGCATTTCCAGCAGGGTCTCGATGGCGAGCTGGCGGATGTCGGGCGGCGCGGTAGCCGGAAAAGGCTGGCAGTTGTCGTCGAAGGCGATCAGTACCCGGCTGTTCGCGTCGACGAGTTCTTCGAGTGGCGGCATGTCCAGGGGGGATTCGAAGGCCGCCCTGACCCGGTCCGGAATGTCTTTGTTCGGAATGCCCGGCAGCGGCGGCGGCGGAAAGAAAACCGTCCCCTCGTCGGGCAGTTCGGCGTGTATGATGTTGTTTCCGGAATAGGTAAGGTATTTCATCGCGCACTCCAAGTTTCGGGAACATCCTGTAGTCCGCAGGAGATCAGGAAGGACAGTCCTGCGGCCTTCCACCCGGCCTCACAGCGGGTTGGATTACGGCCGGGTTCATTCATTATAGACGCGTATATTCGTGGTATCAACCGATTAATCGCGCGTTCGATTCGAACGCATACGCCGTGACCCGTACCGGTTTGCGGCCCACATCCTCACCGCCCGGGAGTACAAATGACGATATTCGACCGCAACCTGTCGCGCAGAGGGTTCATGAAAACCGGAATAGCCGCTACGGCCGCGGGTGGCCTCGCCGGTTTGCGCAGCGCCCACGCCGCCCAGGACGCCCAGGCTGACCAGGCTGACCAGGCTGACCAGGAGAACCGCGACCCGGGCAGCGCTGAAGACCCCTACCTGACCCTCAGGAACACGCCCACGCCCCTCATCATGGACGCGCTGACCCGGATTGGTTACGACCGCACCCGACTGGCCATGTCCCGCGCCGTGCGACCGATGTTCCCGGCCAGGGGCACCATCGCCGGGCCGGCGGTGACGACGAAATACGAAGAAAGCGACATACCGACGACGAGGGACGATATCCGGACCCATGTATTCCGGCCGGTCGATGAGGCAAGGGCCGGGTCGATCTGGGTCACAGCCAGCGGCACCACGGAAATCCTCAGCATGTTCGGCGACGTGATCGTGCTCTCCTGCATGCAGCAGGGCTTGTCAGGTCTGGTAACCGACGGCGGCTGCCGGGACATCGAGGGGATGGAGGAAGTCGGTTTGCCCGTTTACGCGGCAGGCACCTGTCTTTACGGCCCCGGTTCGGTCATTCGTCCCGTGGCCTCCGACGTTCCCGTGATCTGCGGCGGTATCGAAATCTCGCCCGGCGACGTGGTCGCCGCCGACGTGAACGGCGTTATGGCCTTTCCGGCTGAAGCGTTGACGGAAGTGATTCAGAAGATAGGCGAGCTTGAAGAGAAGGAAACCCGTTCGCGCCGGGCTATCGAAGAAGGCCTGCCGCTGGAGACGGCATACGAGTTCTAGGCAGTGGTCCGGCTTTCCGGTCCGCATGTCCCCGGGCACGGCAAACGGAGCGCTAGGTCACGATAAACGACCTGCCGGGTCACATCCCGATGGACTTCCTGTGCAAGATTGGCTTATATTGCTCGTCGTTGTTCGGCTCGTAACTGGTGATTGATTCGCGACAGCCCTGAGGGTCCACAGGCATGCCCGCGGGAAACCTCCACCGGAGTGAACGGACTTGAAGACGTCTCGAAGGATCGGCTTCATCCTGTGCATGGTCCTCGTTGCCGCCGCTACGGGTTCCGCCCGTGCCCAGGGTGCGGAATTCGCCTTCCACGGCGGTCAGGCCGTCGAGGAATATGAGCGGGGCGGGGGCGGCAGCCTGGTCGTCAACCTGCCGACAGGCATCCGGACCGTTCACGTCGGAGCGCGGGCGACCTATCATGTGGCGGAAACGGACAATGAGGGCGAGAAGTCCCTGCTGTTGTACGGGGTGGACGCGGGCGTGACGCTGGTGTCGTCTCCCATTCTGGTGCGCGCGATGATCGGCGTGGGAAGGGCGCAGGACTCGGAGCAGACTGTGATCCGGGACGACGATACTCGGACGGCCACCACCACGACGACGAATACCTACTACGCGCAACCGGGCGTGTTGATCGGGGCATCCCTCGGCCCCGCGTTCGTGGGGATCGAGGGCAGGTACATCAACCTGGAGAAGGGCGTGAGTACGGCGGCGGTCTACGCCATGGTCGGCTTCAAGGTAGGCCGGTAAAGTCGGAGTACTCTATGACGACACAAGAATCGTGCAGGAATGAAATCGACACGTTGCACCGATGTTTCGAAGACTGGTTCAACGGTCGCGTCCCCAGGACCGCAGAGGCCTTCGGCCGAATCGAAACCGCCCTCGGCGAGGCCTTCGTGATCGTCATGCCGCAGGGCAGTAAAGTCGAACGCGGACCGCTGCTGAAAGGTCTTTATGACGCCCACGCCGGCCGGCAGGGTATCCGTATCTGGATCGAAAACGTCCGGGTGCTGGAGGAAGACCGGGCGCTCGTCGTCGCGGAGTACGAGGAATGGCAGACGGAGGGCGGTGAGACGACTTCGAGGCACAGCACCGCGGTCTTCCGACGCAGTGAGGAGAAGCCGAACGGCCTGGAGTGGTTACGCGTGCACGAAACCTGGTTCGACCGCCGGCCTTCCTGACTTGCCTTGTATATCCGTCTCCGGTAAGCGTCCTTTCGATTCAGAACCGCGTGGATTCGTACGCCCCGTAGGGCGGCTCTACGTCGAATTCGCGCGCGATGTCTTCCAGTTTCCCGCGGTGTTCGTCGCTCAGCGGGACGCCCTTCGCCTCGTTCTCACTTTCCCACCGCCACTCCATGCCGCCGGGCAGCTCCGCGTGGGGCATGCCCGGGAACGGCCTCATTTTCCTCGCCTTCGATACGAACTCGTCCAGGGTCCGCTCGAACTCGTCCAGATCCATGAAATGATCGATCTTCATGGCGAGCAGGAAAGCGCCCTGGTTGGATTCCCATTTTGAACGGGGCGGTTGTAATTCGGGCTTCCAGATGCCGGCCAGGATGCCGCCGAGCGCCTGCAGGGCGACCGCGAGACCCAGGCTCTTGGCGAACAGGGCAAAGTGTTCCTGGAAGAGTTCGTCCTTGTATCCCATGAATACTGCGGCCATGTCGAGCACCAGGGGGGGCTGGTTCCGTGTGGGGAAGGCCAGGCTCATGGGCGAGCCGCCGCTTGCGGACATGATTACGTTTTCGGGGTCGAGGGCGACGCGGTGGGTGGACAGCGCCCAGCCCACGCACCCGTGCTCGAGGGCCATGCGCGAGTAGTTTCCGGCCGCGCCGAAGTGGTAATGATTCCGCGTGACCGCCGCGCCGAGGCCATGGGCCAGCGCTTTTTCTATGGCGGTCTCCATGCCCCGGTGGGACGGGCCGTACCCCATGCCCCCGTCCCCGTCAAGTACCAGTACGGTCTCCGATTCTCGTACCGTCGTCACGTCGGGACGCGGGTTCACGTCGCCGTCGCGAAGTTTCGGCAGGTATCCGAGCGCTTGCTGCGTACCGTGACTGTAGACGCAGCGCTTGTCGGCCGTGGCGAGAATCCTGCCCATCAGTCCCGCTTCATCGACGCCCATGCCGGCCGAAACGAAAAGCTCCGCGGTGAATGCCGCATGGGTTTCGTACGGTACCCTGATGCCATGGTCCGGCGGGGTATTGCGCATAGGAATGGTGGTCATGCTTCGCATCGCCTTTCTGTTGCAGCCGTGGTCGTCCCTGTCGTGCTACTCTGTCACTGCCATGCTACTCCGTCACGGCCGCCCCCGCGTGGGCCGGACCACGGAAGATCGCATTCATAAAAAGGATATTCAGGCCGTCCATGTAGGCCCTGAAGTTCGGGTCTGCCGTGAATCCGATGGCCAGGCCGCGGCCGTGCTGCTCTTCCATGAGCAGGGGCTTGTAGGCCAGCTGTTGCGTGCTGCCTTCCCAGGCGAAACCGCTGGCAAGGACTTCGTCGGGACCCAGAAAGACCGCGACGTTGTTGCCGGCGTCCAGCTTGAGCGGCTTGAAGATCGAGCTGCCGCTGACCAGGGCGTTCACGGTACGGTCCCTGCCGGACGCCAGCCAGTGGTCCGGATCGAGTCCGGCCTTGAGGAGCACGCCCTGCGTGGACGGCGGTGCGGGATCATCGGGATTCAATGACCGAAGGTATTCGTCTTCCGTCTCGTAAATGCGTCCGGAAGCGTTTCCGTCACCGGAATCGCCATCGCCGCCGTCTTCTTCGGCCTCGTCTTCCCTGGTCGTCGATAGCAGGCCGGTCGATTCTGACGCCAGGTAAGCCGTGGCGCCGGCCCCCAGTCCGACCACCGTGCCGCCGCCGCGCACCCATTCCCTGATACGACGGGCTCCCCGTTCACCGAGCACGGTGCCGTAGGTGCCGCCGAATCCGGGGTCCGGCAGCAGCAGCACGTCGAAGTCTCTCAGGTCGGCCGTGGCGAGCTGGCGCGTCCGGATGGCCGTTACCGGGTATCCGATCTGGCGTTCGACGACGAAACGGGTGGCGCCCGCGTTGTACGCGCGGGTGGGCCGGTCCCACGCGAGGGCGATGCGCGGCTTGCGCATGAAGACCACGTTGTTGCTGCCGAAGTTGGGTCCTTCATCGACCCAGCCGGTGTCCGTCGCGATGACCTCCGCGCCCGAGGATGCGGAGATTCGCGACAGTGTCTCGTGCAGGTGATCCGGGTTGTCCTTGACCTTGAAGATCAACGTGCCGGACGGATAGCGCCGGTCTCCCTGCACGAAGGCCAGGTCGGTGCTGAACACCCTGAGCCCGGCCCGGTGGGACGCGGCCAGCAGTCGTCCTGCGGCCTGGGTGCCCCAGGGCACCAGGTAGGCGACTTCCGCCCGTCCTCCCTGGATCGCACCCGGTGGGATCATGTCAGGATCGACCAGGGTGAGGTCGCCTTCAATCGTCCGACTCGCGGCCACGGCCTCCACGTTGTACATCAGCGGGAACGACCACGCGGTCACGTCGTAGATCTGGTCCCCAATGCCCTTGCTCCTTCGACGCTCCTGCTCCTCGATGAAGTCGTCATCCATGGGTACGTGCCTGTCCAGGAGCGTGCGGATCAGGCGCTTGGCCGGCTGGGCGAGAGAAATGACGTAACTGCCCGCGGGATAGGTCGCTCCGCCGGACCGGAAGTCCGATCCGGCCTGGTGCACCTCGACGCCGTGACGGTCCATGAGCCAGGCCAGCTTGTCCACCCCCGAGGTATTGCTGTCCGGCCTGCGCGGAAGGATGTAGGCCCTGATGTCCTCGCTGCGGCCTTCCTCGATCGCCGACTGCCGGTAGGCGTAAAAGTCCGCCAGGAGCTTCTCCCGGTGGATCGCGGCCGTCTCGCTGGTGGCAATGGATGCGACGAAGTGGTGCCTTACCGTGTCCCTGAAGTGCATCACCGACGCGTCGCTTCTCCGGACGACGAGTCCCCGGGCCGAAGCCTGTTCGTAGGTCATGGCCACGCTACCGTAATAGGACGGCCAGCTGGCGCCGTAACCCGGATAGAAGGCGTCGAAAATCTCCCGGGTAAAGTAGGAGAACCCGTAGTGATCGAACCACTTCGCGTTGTTGCGGCCGAAAAGCTGGAGGTTCTCGCGCTGGTCCCGGGCCAGGTGCGGGTTGTAGGGTATCGCCTCCGGCGCGAAGTAGTAGGTGGTATTGGAACCCATTTCGTGCAGGTCGACGAAAACGGGCGGGTAGTAGTCCTGCAGGACCTTCACCCGGCCCAGGGTCTCGGGATGGTTCAGCGAAATCCAATCGCGGTTCAGGTCGAAGTAGTAGTGGTTGGTCCGTCCGCCGGGCCACGGTTCGTTGTGCTCGGCCGCCAGCGGACTGGCGTTCGGCTCCAGGCCTTCGGCGATCTCGAAATTGTGGACGAACCGGTCCCGTCCGTCCGGATTCTGGACCGGGTCGATCATCACGATCGTCTCTTCGAGGATATGGTCCACGACCGGGTCGTTTCGGGCCGCCAGCAGGTGATAGGCCGTGAACAGCGCCGCATCCCCGGGGGAGATTTCGTTACCGTGGACGGCGTAGCTCAGGTTGACGATTACCGGCAGCGAAGCGATCAGGCTGTCGGCGCTCGAACGGGACGTTATTCTGGGGTCGGCCAGCCGTTTCATGCCCGCGCTGACTTCCGGCAGCGCGCCGATCCGTTCCGGCGAACCTACAAAAGCGTACACCAGCTTCCGCCCTTCCCAGGACCGGGCATACTCGAGCACGCGCACCTGGCCGGGCAAAGCCGACTCGAGCGCTTCCAGGTACGCTATCAGTCCCGCGCTGGGCGTGATCCGGTCCCCGATCCGGTAGCCCAGGACCTCCTCCGCGGTGGGCACCGCGGGATCGTACTCGGTGCCGGGC
The DNA here is from genome assembly GCA_009835325.1 of Gemmatimonadota bacterium. Lineage (NCBI taxonomy): Bacteria > Pseudomonadati > Gemmatimonadota > Gemmatimonadota bacterium. The sequence continues at coordinate 31,598 of VXWP01000008.1, forward strand.
CAGTATTCGAAGTCCTGCGCTCCAGCTGCCCGGGGGATCATCCCGGCGAGTAGAACCAGGCAAAAAAGCGGCAGGACGGTGAGCCTCTTCATCGATATACCTCCTCACACACGGTCTGGGCGGTGCATTCAGGAAACTTCGTTGGAGTAAATGAGCGGGTTCTGTGTATCGTCATCCAGCGGGTCGCCTATTTCGATCGTATCCAGGATCCGGTTCGGAAGCACGTTGGGGATGCCGTTGAACGTGCTGTGGTCGGGCATGTAGGCGCAGGTGAAGGCGCGGCGCGGCCAGGGCGTCATGTTCGCGTTGGCGGCGTGTACGATCAGCCCGTTGTGGAAGGAACATCCGCCCGCCGGCATGACGACGGGAACGGGGTCCATCCGGCCGAGATCGGGGTAGGCATCGAACATGGCCCCCACCTGTTTCCCCGCCGCCGGATAGTCGTCGCGCCGCTTCCTGTGCGACCCGGGCATGAAGAACATGCAGCCGTTCTGGACGGTGACTTCATCCAGGGCGACCCAGATGGTGATGGCGTGCTCCGACGCGAAGGACCACTTGGTATTGTCCTGGTGCCACGTGGTGGGATTGGCCCAGGGCAGTTTGGTCAGGACCTGGTCGTGCCAGATCCGGATTCCGTCGACCCCCTCCAGGTCGGCCGCCATTTTGCCCAGCCGGCCGTCCAGCATCAGCGCGCGGACGCCTACGTGATCCATCCACAGGTTGATCCGCTGCCGGAATACGGCTTCGTCATCCGCCGTTACCTTTCTGGCCAGGTGGTAGGACCCTTCGGGCAGCCGGTTCCGGTCCCGTAGTGAGACCGCCTCATCCACCGCGGACCGCCAGGTCTCCAGTTCTGATTCGTTCAGGAAGTCTTCTATGATGAGAAAGCCGTTTTCCCGGTAGGAGGCAATCTGTTCGCTCGTCAGTCGATGGTTCATTTATCGCGCTCCGTCATGCGGACCAGACCCGGGGGAACAGGTCGCAGGCCATAGGATCTCCCGGGGCGAGCCCGCCGGTTTCCGTGGGGGAAATCTCCCAGGGCCGGGTCGCGAACCGGGCGTCGTCTCCGAGCCATCGGGTGGCCAGTACCCGACGCGCATCGGTGAGGGACTGGTTGCCCGCCGCGCCGTGCAGCGTGCACATGTGGAACGCGATGACGTCGCCGGGTTCCATGTCCCACGCCAGGATCTCGTAGTCCTCCGGGTGTTCGTCGATGGGCGGCACGTCCTCGAAGGGACGGTCCTCGAGCATGGGTTTCGCGGAGGCGTCCTCGATGGTGTAATTGCTTTCCGTGGCGAACTTGCGGGGTACGAACCAGCGGCCCCAGTCGTGGGAACCCCGGACGAACTGCACGCAAGACGCTTTCGAAACGGGGTCCAGCGGCATCCACAGGGATACGTTCTGGCGGCCGTTCACCGGGTAATAGGGCTGGTCGTGGTGCCAGGGCGTCCGTTTGAGCGTGCCGGGCCATTTGACCAGGAGGTGTTCGTGATAGAAAACGGAACTCCGCGATTCCATGAGCCGCGCCGTCATGGCGCCCACGGGCGAGTGGAACACGAAGTCGCGGTACTCGGGAATCCGCTGCCAGTTGCAGTAATCGTCGACGAAACCGCCCCGGTCCGCTTCTCCCGCCTTCAGGGTACCCGCGTAATCGCTGGGTTCGGCCAGGTTGCGGGACACGCCGGCTTCCACGACGGACACCCAGTGCGGATCGAAGGCCCGCCGTATGCACACCGCGCCGTCTTCCCGGTATTGCCGTACGATGTCTTCGGTTACGATTCCTTCCGCATACAAGTCCCGCACGCTCCTTCCTATCGACCTTCCTCAGCGCCGGCGTCTTCAGTGCCGGCGTCTTCAGTGCCGGGCGATGTACATCTCGGTGTGCATGATGCCGATCCACGAGAACATCGCGTATCCGAACTTGTTGACTTCGAGCCCTTTCAGGTAGGGTTTCCGCAGGTCCACCGTCAGATTGTGGTACAGAAACGCGCCGCCCACGTCTTCCACGAGCAGCCGCTCCGCTTCACGGTACATGCTCATGCGTTTGTCGTGATCCATTTCATGCGCCGCCGCGTCGATCAGCCGGTCGAAGCCCTCGTTGCGCCAGTCCTGTCGCCCGAATCCTCTCGGCTGCGACCGCCAAACCATGCCGAGCAGGTTGTTCGGATCGGGATAGTCGGCATTGAATCCTCCCAGGCCCATGGGAATGTTCCATTCGTACATATTGTCCCGGTATACCTTGTCTTCCGATCCCCGCATGCGGAGTCTCAGGCCCAGCGCATTTCCGAGCATCGCCTGTATGGCCTGGGCGGTGTAACTGATCTGGGGGTTGGTCTTGCCGATCCAGAAATCGATCGTTGGAAAACCCTTGCCGCCCGGAAATCCCGCTTCGGCCATCAGGTCCCTGGCACGGTCCGGATCGTAGGCCTGGACGGACTGTGTGGACGCGTCCGCACTTCCGGGAAACTTGGGCGGGAGCATGGAGTAGGCAGGCACGCCCGTGTTGCGCAGGACGACGTTGCACAACACCTCGCGGTCGATGGCGTGGCTGATCGCGCTCCGCACGCGGACATCGTCGAAGGGCGGCTCGCGGGTCTTGAAGAAGAGGTACCAGGTCTCAGGAAAGGCGTAGTACGACAGCTCGGATTTCAGGGTCGGGTGGTTTTCGATGAAGGGCAGGTCGGTCAACAGGACCCTGAGATAGTCGATCTCGTCGTTCTCGTACGGCGGGGTGCCCGGGTGTCCCGTGGTGAAGATCTGGACGATCTTCTCGAGAAACCCTTTGTGGGGACCGGTATAGTAGGGATTGAGGGTCAGCGTGGCCTGCCTGCCCTTCTGCCATTCGGAGAGGGTGTAGCTCGCGTTGGCTACCAGGTTACCCGCCTCGCTCCATCGTACCCCGTGCTTTTCGACCTGCCACCGGGGTACCGGTCCCGATCCGGTGAACGCCACGATGAAGGGCAGATAGGGACAGGGCTTCTCCGTTTCGATCTCCAGCGTGAAGTCGTCCAGGGCCCGCACGCCCACGGTCGAAGGGTCGGTCACACTGCCCTGGTTGAACGGACGGGCACCCTTGATTTCGTAGTAGAAGAAGGCATAGGGACTCGCTACGGCCGGATCGAGGAATCGCTTGTAGGTGTATTCGAAGTCGTGTGCCGTGACCGTGCGGCCATCGCTCCACTTCCCGTCGGGACGGAGTTTGAACGTCCAGCGCAGCCCGTCGGCCGACTGTTCCCACGAGGAAGCCGCGGCCCCGACAAGCTCCAGGTTCTTGTCGAGCATGACCAGGCGTTCGAACAGGGTTAGCGCCCCCTGGCCCTCGTATATGTTGATGCTGACGTCGAAGGTCAGCGGTTCTACGAGCGTATAGCGGAACACCTGCTGTTCCAGGGGCGCCGCGTCCGGCGGCATCTCCTTTCCGATGGAGTTGACCACGGGGACGGCGCCTGTCAATACGGCGGCCGGCAGGAAGCAGCAGATGAACCCGGCAAGGCAGGCCGCGGCGGCGACGAGACGTCCCCGCGCGCACAGGGTCCGCACGCGCACGCTTGCGGACCGGACCGGTCGTGTCCCCTTCTTCATACCTGTTCCCGTGGCTGTCGTGTGCATGATGGAATCGACGCGGATCGCGATATTCCGGCAGACTAAAGACTATACAATACGGATGATGGCGTGTCAACAGCAGGCTACGGTGTCCGGTGCGTACAGACAAGCGCGTTCGTTGTCGGATTTGTTGGAAGACTCACGGGCTTTCCAGCCGGACATACTTCGACAGCGTCCGGGCGACGGACACCGCAAGGACGAGCTTGACCAGGCCGAAGGGGAGGAAGGGGATCAGGCCGACGGCCAGCGTGGCGGACCAGGTGGTCTCCACGCCCGCGTAGAAGTTGAAATAGGCGTACAGGTACGAAAGACCGCAACCGAAGATGGCGACATGGCCGAGCAGCATACCGGCGACGAGATGGGGGATGCTGCTCCGGGAGAAACGGTCCAGGTAACTTCCGGTCAGGAAGGCGCAAAGAACGAACCCCACGAGGTAGCCGAAGGTGGGCGAGAGCACGACCGCCGGACCGGTCATGCCGCCGGCAAATACAGGGATGCCGGCCAGGCCGAGGCATACGTAGACGGCCTGGCTGCCGGCGCCCCAGCGGCCGCCCAGCACGGCGCCGGAAAGCAGGACGAAGAAGGTCTGCATCGTGATCGGCACGGGGCCGATCGGTATGTTGATATAGGCGCTCACCGCCGTCAGTGCCGCCATCAGGGAGGCCGTGGCCAATCGTACGTTCCTGGACAAAGTGATTCTTCCTGTCGTTCCGGCCGAACCGGGTTACGTTCGCATGCTCTTGGGGTGGCTGCTTTGCCTTGCTACCTCACGCAGGTTCATATACATTGGCGGGCGATTCTGTCAACGACGTTTTCAAAATGCAAAAGGAGTGTCGCGATGAGAGTGGGGATTCGCACTACGGGGCGTTTGAACGCCATGCCCTTCGAAGAGGTGTGCGCGTGGATGGCCGAAAAGGGGTTCGATACGATCGACGTGTCCCGGATCGACGGCGACATGGTCCGGACCGCCGAAGCGCACGGCGTGGCGATCGGCCAGGTGGACCTCGTCGCGGGCACGGAACTGCTGAGCGAAGACGCCGGTCAACGGGCGCAGGCGCTCGACGCATCCAGGGAGTCCATACAGCGTGCGGTAGACCACGGCGTTGCCAACCTGTTCTACGTCGCGCCGGCGCCAGTGGATCCCGCCCAGGGCCGCGAGGCGACCTTCCAGCAGTGGAAGCGTACAATGCCCGACATCGTAGACTTCGCCGAGTCCCGCGGGGCGACCATCGCCCTCGAAGGCTGGCCCGGGGGGTCGACCCACCATGAGCGGATCGGCGCCACGCCCGAGATGCTGCGGGCCATGTTCGAGGCCTGCCCCTCTCCCGCCTTCGGCATCAACTACGATCCCTCGCACCTGATCCGGCTGGGCGTCGATCCGATGCGCTTTCTGAAGGAGTTCGGCCATCGCGCCCACCACGTGCACGCCAAGGACACCGTGTTCGACGAGGAAGCGCTATATCTTTACGGAAGAATCAAACCTTCCTTCGATTCACCGATGGCCTTCGGCGAGGGCTGCTGGCGGTATTGCATCCCCGGCGAGGGCCTGGCCGACTGGGCGCTCATCGTGAAACAGCTCGAGGATTTCGGCTACGACGGCATTCTGAGCATCGAGCACGAGGACGGGCGGTACTGTGGTTCGTGGGAACTGGAAGAAGAAGGTTTCGTCCGGGCACGGGCGCACCTGAAACGATACATGCTGTAGCGCCCCTCAGCCGGAGTGTAGCGCCCCTCAGCCGGACACTTCGTCCAGTACCTTCTCGACGTGGCCGTCCACCTTGACGTTGCGGAAGATCCTGGAAATCCGGCCGTCCCCGTCGATGACGAAGGTCGACCGCTCGATCCCCATGTACTTCCGGCCGTAATTCGTCTTCTCCTTGTACACGCCGTACGCCGTGGATACGGAGGTGTCCGGGTCGCTCAACAACGGGAAGGGCAGGTCGTACTTCGTTGCGAACTTCTCGTGGGAAGGTATATCGTCACAGCTGACGCCGTAGACCTGCACATCCTGACCCTGAAACGTCGTGTAGTGGTCCCTGAAGGCGCAGGACTCCCGGGTGCAGCCGGGCGTGTCGTCCTTCGGGTAGAAATACAGTACTACCGTCTTGCCCTTCAGATCCTTGAGCGAAACAGGTCCGCCCTTGTCGGCTTCCATGGTGAAGTCGGGTGCTTGATCGCCTGCCTGCAGCATAGTGGTTTCCTTTCTATTCAGGGTTTCACGTACGCCCCGCGGTGAATCGCCCGACCCTCCGCGGTGTACTTCGTCTCGAAATTGGTCAGATCACGGCCTAGTTCCTTTACACGTTCGGGGATCTCCCCCAGTGCGTCCAGTCGGTCCGACGCTTCAAGCAGGGCCTGGATCTCTTCGTAGTATTCGACGT
>VXWP01000009.1 GCA_009835325.1 Gemmatimonadota bacterium
GGTAAGACGGGTCCGGCAGGTCCGACAGGTCCGGCTGGCTCCGCAGGCCCGGCTGGTCCGGCAGGTCCGCAGGGTTCGACGGGTCCGGCAGGTCCGGCTGGCGCTGATGGTGCTGATGGCGCTCAGGGTCCGGCAGGTCCGGCTGGTCCGATGGGACCGGCTGGCGCTGATGGTGCTGACGGTGCTGACGGTGCTCAGGGTCCGGCTGGTCCGGCAGGTGCTGATGGCGCTCAGGGTCCGGCAGGTCCGGCAGGTCCTCAGGGTCCGGCAGGTATCCCGGACACCGGTGGCATTGATCCCATCCAGTTGGCTCAGGCACACCACATCGCCATCAAGGTAGGCGACGGGGATAAGGAAAACGCGACGGACGGCGTCTCGACCACTATGAGGGTCGGTGAGGATGTTATGATTGTAGCCGCAGCCCGCGCACAGAGTGAGAAAGTCCTTGAAGGTATCCCTGTTGCGATTGCCATTACCAAGAATGACGACGAAGCCATCACCCTGGAAGACGGCATGATCACCGCCGTCGGGGCCGGTTCGGCCGAAATCACGGCTATGTCGGATTTGGCCGGTATCGCCGGTAAGCTCACGGTCATGGTTACCAAACCGATTGATGAGATCGTTTTCATGGTTGGTACGGGTGACGACGCAGCTGATGGGCCCAGCTCCATCGTTTTAGCCGCGGGCCAGGTGTATAAGGATGAGATTACCGCCGTGGCTCATGATGAAGATGGCAAAGAAATCATGCCGCGTTCCAACTGGTCCTGGACAAGTACCGACAAGGCCGTTGCCACTGTCGCTGCGAGGAAAGATGATGACGACGCGTTAGTGGACAAGGGTGCTCACGGTACGATCACCGGTAAAGGCCCCGGCGACGCCGAGATTATGGCGACAGCCGAAGGTGTGAGCGGAAGTATCTCCGTCAGCGTCTCCGGTCAGGTCCAGACCAGGATCTTGAGGGCATCTACCTCCGATACACCGAACAATACTTTTGTATATGATAGAGATTCTGATACACCGGCATGGGACCCGGCGACCATTGCTTTCCAGGTGAATCTCTACGACATCTTTTCCGGAGATAGGATTGCTGGTACGGTCACTGCGGTGTCAGCCGACACAGATCTCGCAACGGTCGCTGTCACCACGCAACCTGCTGCGGCAACGCCAGGGTTAATTACTGTAACTCCTGTGCTTAATCCAGGTGATGGAACTAATGATACCGACACTGATGCAGGATCACAGTCGGTTGTTATCACGGTATCGACGGTAGCCGCTGATCCTGTCCGCGTGAATTTCACCTTAACAGTCAAAGACGCGCCAGAATAACATCGGGATAATCCGGGTCCCGTAGACAGGGCGCTGACAGAGTCCTGCGGCGAGATGGGGTGCCTTCCCGGGCGCCCCATCAAACCAAGTTTCGAGTGACCCCCGGAAGTTATCCCGACAGGGCAAGCATCATCGTAGCAGATCCGCCCTGCATTTGTCTCGGTCATTTCGTTACAACTTCCCGTTCGCCCTGAGTAGGAGCCACCGGCCACTGAAAAGGGCGATCGGTCTTGAAAAAAAAGAAAAGCCCCGTTGAGATTAACGGGGCTTTTCTGTATTCAGGTTTAAATTGAGCCAGATCCGCCGTTACTCATCCTGCAGCGGCCGGGAGATGACACAGGCGTTGATGCCTCCGATCCCCATGGACAGCTTGCCGGCAATGCCGTCGGGAGGCGGGCACGAGGTATCGTACACGAACCGGGTATGCAGGCTTTCTATCTCCGGATTCACCTCGTCGCGGGAGAGAGGCGTGGGATATAGCGCGCCCCGCGCGTAGCCGAGGTACTGAGCCGTCAGTTCCCATCCGCCTCCGGCGCTCATGCCGTGACCGAAGGTGCCTTTCCGCGCAGTGACCGTCACGGAACCGGGCACCATTTCGAGCAGATTCTCCATTTCCAGGAAATCGCCGGGCGTCGCCGTGGCGTGCAGATCCCACGAGGCGATGTCGCCAGCGGAAACGCGGGCGTCTTCGATGGCCTGGCCGACGGCCATCCTCGGTCCTTCCTTCGACGGCGTGATGATATGGTCGGCGTCGGAGCTGACGCCCACGGCCAGGGGTTCCATTCCCACCGGCCTGAACCCCTTCTCGGTCATGTATTCCCAGTCGCCGATGATCCAGAGCACGGAGCCGCCCGATACATGGGTGCCGCGCAGCCCGGTCAGGGGCTTGGACACGGCGCCGTCCGCGGCGGATACGCGGGCGCGGTAGAAGGCGCCTACCAGCAGGGACGTGGGGGGCGGGTCCGTGGCGCCGACGACCACGGCCTTGGCCTCGCCGCGCCGGATGGCGTCCATCCCGAGCTTGAGGCACACGCCGAAAGTGGAGCAGGCGGCCACGGGCGCCAGCGACAGGCCGTGAATCTGCCCCATCATGGTCACCTGCGACGCGGGCGTGTTGTGGATGTTCCAGATCAGGTCGGCCGAGACGCATTCCCATGGCGGCTCGGGCGCGCCCCAGTCGTCCTGCAGTTGGTGCTTCCGGCGCTGCTTATCGCGAATGAGCTTCATTTTGCCGGACTCGACGGTCCCCTCGACGTTCATCCCCTCGATCTCGGCGAGGGTCTCCAGGTACGACCTTAGTTCCTCAGACTGGGACGTCCAGTAGGCGTTCCAGGTTTCTTCGGCCTGGTCGCGCTTTGCCGATGGCGCGGTCTCCGGGTGGGGCGGCATGGCTTCGTCCACGCCTTCGTCGTCATGCCGGGTGAGATAGGCGCGAAGCCGGGCGTTCCGTTCCGCCGATCCCCAGAAATGGTCCCATGCGCGCTGGGCACGGTACAGTTCCATGCTGATCCGGCTGATGGTGGGGATATTGCCCACGCCGGTGCCGATGTATACGTGGGCGGACGTTCCCAGCGCCTGGAGTTCCTCTTCCAGGCCCGGGTTCTGTCCCAGCGACTGGATGAAGGCCCCGATCGCGTGCAGCGTGGTGGGATCCATCTTGTCGACCAGGCGGGTGTACCGGTTCGACGGAAACCGTGCGTCGATCCATGCCCGGTAGTCCTGGAAGTCGAAATCGGGTTCGCCCACCAGGAAGTTGTTCGGACCGAACCCGTCGAAGGGCGCCAGCCAGCTTTCCGACTGCTCCAGGTTGCGGGCAAAGGCTTCCATGTTGGGCGAACGGGGGGCCACGATGCCCCAGCCGAATATGCCGATTCTGCTCAAGTCGAGCCTCGCTGAAGACGGTGAAACCGCCGTAACCGCTACGGCCTTACAACCTCGATAATATACGCCTCGCAAGAGGTGGACTCAAGCCAATTCACCCTGGCGTCAGGAATGACGGCTTGCGGAAACTCCGACCTGCTGTTGGTTCTAAGCCCCCACTTTCCACGCTCACCCCTATCCAGTTTCTCACTTTCCTGACGTACCTGATCCTGCCTGACGTACCCGATTTAGACCCCCAGTAAAGAACAGTTGTGGTGACTGATTTATCCGATTTCGGACAAGTCTGCCAACCCATCTCCGCTGCTCAATCTATTCATATTTATGGGGAAAAGTCCGTAGATAAGGCCCGAAATACGAGCAGTGTTGAAGTACGTAATCGGCAATCTTGAGCTTGCAAATCAGTTAACCGATCAATTCGCGGGAAAGGAGGCGATATAGGTCAGTCTGGGATTTCGTCATTCCTTTTTTGTAGTGTTTCCATAATCGGGAGAAAACAATGCATTACCTCATAATTGCTGTATTGGCCCTCGGTCTGTCCCTGATGGGTTGCGAGGGCAAAACAGGTCCGGCGGGTCCGACCGGCGCCGCAGGTCAGCAAGGTCAGCAAGGTCCTCCTGGCGCTGATGGCGACAGGGGCCCGCAAGGTGAAAAGGGCGACAAGGGCGATCCGGGTGAACCTGGCGCTGATGGCGCTCCAGGTGAAAAGGGTGAAAAGGGCGATCCGGGTGAACCTGGCGCTGATGGCGCTCCGGGCGAGCCAGGTCCTCCTGGTGAGCAAGGCCCTCCGGGTCCAGCAGGAATCCCGGACACCGGTGGTATTGATCCCATCGAGCTGGCACAGGCGCATCACATCGCTTTCGTGATTTCAGGTGAAGATGATCCTGCTCCTGCTATTTCAAAGGATGTGATACGCACTTTAAGGATCGGCGAAGAGCACATGATCAGCGCCGTTGTCGGTGCGCAGAGTGGCAAAAAGCTACCCAGCGTTTCGGCTACTGTCATGATTAAGGTCACCAAGAACGAAGACGAAGCCATTACATTTGAAGACGGCATGCTCGCCGCTGTAGCGACCGGGAAAGCCGAAATCACGGCTTCTTCTGAGCTCGCCGGAATTTCCGGTAAACTCGTCGTCACAGTCACCAATCCTGTCGATGCGATCATGTTTGTGGTTGGTGAAGATGAAGATGAGCATTCAGGCGAAGAGTTTTTGGCGGTCGGTCAGAAAACTGGCGTGATTACCGCCGTTGCAGTTGACGAAGACGGTAAGGCGGTTCCGATGCCTCGTGGCAGTTTCGAGTGGGCCAGCAAGGACAAGTCCGTTGCTACGGTCGCTACGCCTAACAAGGACGCTAATGATAATACCATAGACAAGGAAGGTGTTATCACTGGTGCCGGTGCAGGCGAAACCATGATTACGGCTACGCGTGAAGGCGTAACGGGAAGCATAAGCGTCACCGTTACCGGTCAGGCTACCACGAGAAGGATCGTTGCTACTACTTCCAGTAATGGCAACACCTTGACCGCAGACCGTGCCGCTGATGGATCAATTACTTGGCCGTTAACCACCGTGTTCAATGTGAATGTCTACGATACCATTTCCAATGAGCGGACAGAGAATTTCACACTTGGCGTGAGCATCAACAAGGTCGCCGTGTTCGATGTAACTACGACCCCCGCTCTCTCGCCTCTCTTATCCACTACTGCCGACGCCGATCCTCTGGTGCGGTCGTCTACAGCATCTGCTGGAGCTGACAACGATGAGATAGCGGTTACCTTGACAGGTATCCTGGCAGCATTGGCTGATGTTGCAACAACAACGGATGTTGATGAATCAGATAATGCTCGTCAAGATAGCATTATCGTCACCTTGACGGCAACAGGTGCCGATCCGGTGAACTTACGATTCACCGCGAAGGTACCTGCTACGCCAGACAATTAACATCGGGATAATCCGGGTCCCGTAGACAGGGCGCTGACAGAGTCCTGCGGCGAGATGGGGTGCCTTCCCGGGCACCCCGTCAGACCAAGTTTCGAGTGACCCCCGGAAGTTATCCCGACAGGGCAAGCAACATCGTAGCAGATCCGCCCTGCATTTGTCTCGGTCATTTCGTTACACCTTCCCGTTCGCCCTGAGTAGGAGCCATAGGCCACTGAAAAGGGCGATCGGTTCCAAAATCAAGAAAAGCCCCGTTGCTGGTACGGGGCTTTTCTGTATTCAACGATTTACAAGACTCGGCCGGTCCAGAAGGTGGTAAACACATACGTTATTGCAGTTCATTCACTTGACCGTCCGTCGGTCGCGTGGTTACCAATCAGGATGAAGGGATTGACAGTCTTCCGTGTTTTACCTTAGACTTCACAAAGGCTGTCGCTGCAAACAGTCCGTACCAGTCTATCGATCGTCCCGGAGCCCTGAATACCCTTGCGAACCCTGTTTATCGGCGACCTTCACGGCTGCGCCCGTGAGTTCGAACAACTGCTATCCAAACTGGCATTTCAGCGGGACACGGACCTCCTGTACCTGACGGGCGATGCGTTCAGCCGGGGACCCGACCCCGTCGACGTATGGAAGCTGATCCAGGATACGGGCGCGAGGATGGTCCTCGGCAACCACGACTACCGCCTGGCGGACCGGCTTCGCTTGCACCTGTCCGGCGCCGCGGTTCCCACGCGAAGCCCCAATACCCTTCAGACCCTGGAAGCCCTCGCCCCATGCGCCGACGCCCTCATCCCCTGGCTGGAATCGCTTCCCCTCTGGATCGACGAACCCGCATTCCTGCTGGTCCACGCGGGCATCAATCCTGAAAAAGGCTTTCGCGGCACGACCACGGAAGAGTTCCTCGTCATCCGTACCTGGCCGCCCGTGGACGGCATCGTGGGACCACGATGGCACGACGCGTACGATCCATCCGGCAAGCTGATCATATTCGGCCACGACGCACCCGGCGGCCTCGTGATCAAACGCCGGGACGACGGTTCCCCCTACGTGATCGGCCTGGATTCGGGATGTATCTATGGCGGACAACTGAGCGGGTACGTGCTGCAGGAAGACCGTTTGGTGCAGGTTGCATCCAGCCATCCCCCGAGCGTGCGACCGGATTCAGGATCATCAACGCTGTCTTGATTCGTGCCTGGTTGATGCTCGGACCTCCTCTTGCCGTAGTAAAAAGTTTTTTTCCTTCGAGATACCGGGAAACTTCTCTGTCTAATCCATTTAGAGAGTATTCGCATCATATTCGCTGGATGGGATGACAGACGTGGCACAACAAGTCACAAGGAGTGAACCGATGCCCCTGGATAAAGATCGGCCCCTGGACAAATCGGAATTGCATGCGCAGCCTGGTTCGTTCGAATGGTATGTTGTTCAGAAACTCGATCAACTGGACCATGGTATGGATCGGCTTCAAACTGATGTGGGGCAATTGCAAAACGATGTGCGAAGGCTGGAAAATACAGTGGGTCGGCTGGAAAACGCCGTTAATGGTACCGACAACCAGGACGGTATCCTTACCAGGCTGAGTGTGATTGAGCAAACGATGGCGACTAAAACCTGGGTGCTGGCACTCGCACCGGTGGAGTTGATCATTTTCACCGGAATGGTGGTCGCTATGATTAAGATATGGTGATGGGTCCACTCGAACGTCTGACGGCTGCAAAGGAGTGAATTTAAATCATGACTACCGAAAATATGAACCACGAAGGACGGATCGGACGCCTGGAAGGCATCATCGAACAGATAGACAAGCGCCTGTCCCGTATCGAGACGGTAGTGATCGGCCAGTTGGTCATGACCGTCGCAATCCTTATCAAGTTGTTTATCTCGTGATCCAATACTCAGGTATACACCAAATGAACTACCCAATAAGGAATTAAAATGGAATCGTTACCTTCATGGCTGCCCGCGGTAGTTACCATATTGATGATCGCTGTGATCGGGGCGGTGGCAAAACTGTGCCTCTGGATGGGGAAGAGGGAGGGAATGGAAAGTGGCGTCTTAACAACGCTTGAAGACATCAAGGAGGACATCCGAACGATCCGGATTGCGATCGCGGACCTTGTAATGAGCAACGAATCCAAAAGCCGTCAATGAGATTCAGGAATTACTGTCACCGCGGAAATATGGCGTAATGTATTGGGAGGGAATGGAATGTCCGAGTCAGGTTGGTGGCAGCGCCACGGCGCGGTCTTTACATCGGTAATCACCCTTATATCCGTATTAACGTATCTACACGTTTCACTAAATGACATAAGGGATGAGTTAAGGAGTGAAGTGGGTAGCTTGAGAAACGAAATGAGTAGCTTTAGGACCGAAATCAAAGCGGAAATCAAGGATTTGCGGGCCTCGTTGGACCGGGTGGAGACTAAGGTGGACGAGGTCCGGGGATACTTGAGATTCAACACTTCCGCGCCTAACGACGAACTACCCCCAAAGGAGTAATCATAGATCATCAGATCACGCCGGCGGAAAGCATAGCTTGCTGCTGCGGATCGGGCATTCAGACATGCCAGGCATTCAGACATGCCAGGCATTCAGACGTGCCAGATATACAGATCGCGGTTGGCCAGCGGGAGATCCACCCAGGTGCCGTCGCGGCGGTGGCTTTCGGCGACGGCGATGCAGGCTTCCGTAATGTGGTGGGCGACCTCAACGTGCCCCAGGCTTTGATCGCCCGTCTCGTACGCGCGGACGAGGTCTTCCAGGCAGGAAACGACCGTACTCTTCGGCGTAACGAATTCGAACGGCACCTCCTCCCAGGCGCTGCGGCCTTTGCGGTTTTCCCGCCCCTCGAGCGGCGCCCGCCGCAACGATGCATCGGCCCCGTTGTTCAGCGACCTGATGGTCCCCTCGGTCCCGATGATCTCGTACTCCCATCCCGCCGCGGGAATCGACCACGCGCGGACACCGTTCTCGAAGTCCAGTTCGTACGTCGCGATCGGATCGTAGGGGATGTGATCGCCGTCAATGACGTAGTCCCGGGGGTCGATCTCGCCGCGAACGGAGCGGATGACGGGATCGCCGATCAGCCAGGAGAGCGTGTCGATGGAATGGATGTGACCGTGCATCAGGGATGACCGCGCGTAGTGGACGGCCGCCGTGGGCTCACCTACATCGCCCCTCAGGACCGCGTCGCGCACCACGCCGTATCGGTTGTCGAACCTGCGCAGCACGCCCGTATTGAATACCGTTCCGTTTTTCAACACAGCGTCGAGGATGTCGTCGGCCGCCGCCATGGAACTGGCCATGGCCTTCTCCACGTAGAGCATGGGCACGCCCATTTCCGCCAGCGCGACGGCCAGCTCGGCATGGGAATCTCCGCGAAACGAAGCGTCGGGCGCTTCCCGGGCCGGTTTCTGCAGACCCGATGCGGTGGTGCATACGGCAACGATGTTGGGACGCTCCTCCCGGACCATGTCCCGGAAATCCTCGTACAGGGCGTTGACGCCCCAGCGCCTGGAAAAGTCCTCCCTGCGCTCAGTCCGAAGGTCGCAGCCGGCGGCGATCTCCAACCGTTCGCTCGCCCTGCAGGCGGCCGCGACAGAATAGGGCAGGGGCGTATGGCCCTCGTCGTCGATCGTGCTGCCCATGCGGCCCAGTCCAATGATACCTACTCGATAGGTTTTCATAGCGTGATCTTGTCCATATGGCTATGGGGTTGGGATATGACGAGGAATATGAGCTCTTCCTCGCCGGTGTTTTCCAGTCGATGCGGCGTTTTCGGGGGTACATGCATGGCCTCTCCACGAAGTACCCTGTAGGTCTCATCCCCCAGTTGAATGGTGGCAACACCTTGCAGTAGATAGAACAACTGTTGCGCTTTGCGGTGAAAGTGCATCTCCTCCACGCCGCCCTTGGGCACCCTTTCTTTGATTACGCTCAAAGAGGCCGTGTTCAGCAGATGCCATCCATCGCAGTCGTTACCCCATTTGTAGTGTTCCGAGTGATCTGGCTTGATGACCATAATGTGCCCCTGCCAGTGCATCGATGTTTCTCTGCCCATGCGTCGCGTGCGAACAGGCCATTCGGTTCGAATTGAAGATAGAATCGTACTCCCAACATGGCAAAAACAATCTACCTTGACTCGCAGCGGCACCGGCGAACGGCACCGGCGAATTGTATTGACACGCCGGGGGTGTCCGGTTTAGCATGGCCTTACCCTATTCCCCCTTAAAAAAGCGCTGGTTACAATCGTAATCCAGCAACCCCAGGAGACGGATCATGGCGTCGCTACCCACCACGAACAAGGGTTGGCTCGAACTCGGCAACCAGTACCTCTTGAGACATCCGATGCGTACCGCGCCGCTGGTTCCCGAACGCGGCGACGGGCTCTACATGTGGGACGTGGAAGGCCGGCGATTCATCGATTTTCAATCGGGTCAGTTGTGCGTAACACTGGGCCATTCCCACCCGGATTACGTGAAGGCCCTCTGCGACCAGGCCCATAAGATCATCCAGGTGGGTACGACCTTCATCGCGCCGTCGGAGGTGCTGCTGGCCAAGAAGATGGCCGAGATCGCACCGGACCCGCTGCAGAAGTCCTTCTTCGCCTGCACGGGATCCGAATCCAACGAAATGGCCCTGCGCCTCGTGCGGAAGTACACGGACCGCTTCGAGGTGATCGCCCTCATGCGCGGCTACCACGGCCAGTCCTACGGCAGCGCGTCCATCACCGGCCGGGGCGGCATGCTTCGGGAAGGTTACGGCCCCATGCCCACGGGCGCTTCGTTCATCCCCACGCCCTACGAATACCGCTGCCAGTTCTGCCGGGACGAAGCCTGTTGCAACCTTGGATGCGCGGACGCGGCGGAGAACGTGATCGACTCGTCCACCTCCGGGCGGCCCGCGGCCTTCTTCTTTGAACCGCTCATGAGCGCGGCGGGACAGATCGTGCCTTCCAAGGAGTGGATCCAGCGGATCGTGGAAATCTGCCGGGAACGGGACATCCTGACCGTGGCCGACGAAGCCCTGACGTGCTTCGGGCGGACGGGCAAGTGGTTCGCCTTCGAGCACTTCGATTTCGTGCCCGACATCGTGACCTGCTCCAAGGGACTCGGCGGCGCCGTGCCCCTGTGCGCGGTCATGACCAGCGCCGAGATCGCGGACGCCGCGGTGGCGAAGGGATTCATGCCCTTCTCGTCCCACGCAGGCGACCCGCTCCTCTGCGAAACCGGCCTGGCCAATCTCGAAATCGTCGATCGCGAGAACCTGGTGGAGAACGCCCGGGTCGTGGGCAACTACTTCATGGACCGGCTCAAGGTGATGGAGGAGACCTACGAAATCGTGGGCGAGGCCCGGGGACTGGGCCTGTGCCTGGGGCTCGAACTGGTGACGGACAAGCAGAGCCGGGAGCCCAACTTCGAAGGCGCCGCCATGGTGACGGAGTACTGCTACGAGAACGGCCTCTGGCTGCCCATCGTGCCCAGGATGCTCAACAAGGATCCGTTGAGCCTGCGCTTCATGGAACTGTCCGGTTCCCAGGTACTGCGGTTCATGCCGCCCATCACCATCACTGAAGCCCAGATCGACGAATCCCTGGAGATCATCGAGGCCGGCGTACGCATCGCCGAAGAAAGAACGGCGCGCGTGGCGCCGGCGGTGGTGTAGTCCCCGCCAGGCCGCCGCAATCGCACCGGGTCGACGCGGGTAGTCGCGTCGGCGGTGGTTGGTGTAGGCGCGGACGATCTGGGGCGCATTCCTGCGTTCAGGACAGGCGCACGATGATGTACCAGAGCCCGATGGATATGTAGGTCGCGGTGATGGCGACCATGATGACCCGGGTGAGGGGATGGGGTTTGACCCACGACGGGAAGGCCCGGGGAACGAGGAAATAGTTCAGGTAGATCAGGCCGGGACAGAAGAGCCCCATGGCCATGAAGGCGATGACGCCCCGGATGATGAGCAGATCCCCCGGCTGCGCGAGGGGCAGCGTGATCGTCGTCAGCACGGTGAACACCACGACGAAGGCGTAGTACAGCGTCCTGAAATGAAACCGCCGCGCCCGCTTCACGTTGGCGTAGATGAAGTCCGCCTGCATGCGGGCGAAGCCGTCGGTGGACTGCAGCCAGGCATCGCACAGAAACGCCGCGGCGACGATCAGGAACACGACCTTGCCGATGGCGCCCCAGCTGACCTCGAAGAAGGCCGACTGCACCACGGCGATTTCCCAGCCCTCGGGAACGATGCCCTGCGGCTTCAGCAGGGCCCACGCCAGCCAGCACATGATGATGGTCGTCACCAGGTTCAGCGTGACGCCGAGGCCCGACTCGAGCTTCAGGTACCGCATGAACTTCCCGTAGTTTATCCGGTTGGATTCGGTATCCTCGAAGGCATAACCCGTGGCCGAGATGGCCTCCGGTGCGGTCCGCAGGGGGCTGGTTATGCGCCCGATGTAGGCCGACATGCCCACGCCCTTGTCCCGCATCCAGTAGGAGAGGAAGAGCTGGCCGAAGCCGCCGGCGCCGGCGAAGACGATGGCGGTGAGCACCGTGGACAGGTCCGCCGGGTCCCAGTTGGCGGGCCTGTGGTAGCCGGGCGTCAATAGGACGCCGAAGAACTCGCCCGCCACGTCCAGAACCGGCCGCTGGAAGACGGCGAAGGCGATCCCCACCATCGTGATGACGACCACCGCCATGGTGAGCCGTTCCACAATCAGGTAGACCACCCGGCCCATGAACAGGGCGACCAGGTAGATCCCGATGGTCAGGTAGGCCCAGAAGAGCGACTGGCCGCGCACCGTCCATCCGTAGGGGAACCCGGTAAGCTCCGCCAGGGCGCCGCCGCCCGCCGACGCGTAGGCGCCGAACCAGATATTCTCGAGAAACACCCCGACCCAGATGGCCGTCACGTACCACTTCCCGACACGGCTGAAGCCGGTCAAGGCCGTCTCGCCCGTCATGATCGTATACCGGGCGATCTCCACGTTGACCCAGTACTGCATCAGGGCGGCCGGGATGAGCAGGCCGATGAAGGCCGCGCCGTACTTGGCGGTCAGGTAGGGCCACCAGATGAGTTCGCCACTGCCCTGGGCCAGGCCGGCCCAGACGATGCCGGGGCCGACGTACTTCAGCATGCCGGCGAAGGTGGGCACGGCGGCCAGTTTCAGGGGCGACAGGCGGCCGAGTGGACGGGTGTTTTCGGTGGCGGTTTCGGCGGACATGAAGTGGGACCCGAGAATCGGCGATGCTATACCGACTATTGCATATAGTCCGATCAACGCCGTAGACGAACGATCGGTCGAAAAACAGGGGAAGTTGAAGGATCCGGTCGAACCGGCATAGTACAAGGGGGTGCAAGATAGTTCAAGCACAAAAAAGGAAACCACAGGTGGCCTGAACCCACAGATTTCTCAAGGCTGGTTCACAGCCGCACCGCCTGACGAGAGTGAGGGTGTAAATCCGTTGACTACATGCTATTGCGCTGATAGCTTTCAAATGAAGGAGTTCATAATATGAACGAAAGAAAACCACCTGACTCCAACGATGAAGTAATGGTCGAAATCTGTTACAAAGACAACAGTATCAAGAACCGGTTGGCCAGACTTGAAGCGTCAGATGACCACATCAGATACCTGATCGAAAGTAACGCAACGTATTTTCGGTGGATCATCGGCATTATTCTAGCCGCCTATATTTCTATAATGATCAAACTGGTTTTTATTCCATGAGGGAAGGGTTATGTCGAAGAAGAAAGGACGGATTCTGGACGTGGACGTCGGCGAGCGTCTCAAAACCGCGTTGATGGATGTTTTAAACGACGAAGAGATCGTCGCCTTGCGTATGGAAGTTGACGTTGAAGTCAAGAGCGGATATACCGATAAAGCGTGGTACGCCTGGAAGAATCCAGTCTGTACCCAAAGCGTCTCTTCCAAAGGTATTTAAGGATCACGCCATGGTGGATTTCCCCATTGTAGACACCCACGTACATCTCTGGGACCCGAATCACCTGAGATACAGCTGGCTGGACGGTATTCCCCTGCTGAACCAGCGGTACCTGTTGGAGGAGTACCGGCAGGCCTGTGGGAATGTCCAGGTGGAACAGATGGTCTTCGTGCAATGCGAATGCGACGCCGGTCAGCACGTCCAGGAAGCGGAATGGGTATCCGGCCTTGCCCGGCAGGACGGCCGGATCCGCGGAATCGTGGCCAACGCACCGCTCGAACGGGGCGTGGCGGTCGACGCCGACCTCGTTGCGCTGGCCCGGATACCACTGGTCAAGGGCATCCGCCGCCTGCTGCAGACCGAGGACGCCGGCTTTTGCCTGCAGCCCGGGTTCATCGAAGGGGTCCGGCTGCTGCCGACCCACGGGCTGTCCTTCGATATCTGCATCTTCCACCCGCAGCTGGCGAATGCGATCGAATTCGTCCGGCAGTGCCCCGACGTCTCCTTCATCCTGGATCATATCGGCAAGCCCGACATCAAGAACCAGGCCTTCGATCCGTGGAAAGACGAACTGAGGACCCTGGCGGAGATGCCCAATGTCTACTGCAAGATATCGGGGCTCGTCACCGAGGCGGACATGGAGCGGTGGACGCCCGAGGACCTGAAGCCTTACATCGACCACGTGATCGCGTGCTTCGGCATCGACCGGGTCATGTACGGCGGGGATTGGCCCGTCGCCTTCCAGGCCACGGAGTACCCGCGCTGGGTGGAGACCCTGTCCTGGGCGACCAGCGGACTATCGGACGCCGAAAGACGCAAGCTGTTTCACGACAACGCCATCTCCTTCTACCGGCTTTAACGGCTTCTTTTTTTCATGACCCTCGCCTCCCTGTGCCAGAAGCTTCTGCCCGACGGCCCGGTGCTGGATATCCACGTACATCCCCTGAACTGTTTCGGCGCCTATGGGGTTTCCTCGCCCGTCGAGGACGCGGAAAGATTGATCGCGACCGCCGGCCGTTCCGGTGTGACCCGGATGTGCGTGTTTTCACTGCATGAGACCACACCCTACGAACCCACGGTCGAACAGTGCCGGCTGGCCAACGACTACGTGTTGCGGATGCGGGACGCGCAACCTGACGCGATCCTCCCGTTCTGCTACGTAACGCCCGCCTTCCCGGACGAAGCCGTCGCCGAGATCGAGCGTTGCGTGGGGGGCCAGGCCATGGGAGGAGTAAAGCTATGGGTGGCCCGCCGGGCAACGGACCCCGGACTCGATCCGATCATGGTAGCGGCCGTGTCATTGGACGTCCCGGTGCTGCAACACGCCTGGCTGAAGACCACCGGCAACCTGCCCGGTGAGTCCACGCCCTTCGACGTGGCCGACCTCGCCCGCCGCCATCCCCGGTCAAGGATCATCATGGCTCATCTCAACGGGGTGGGCCACCGCGGCATCGAGGCGATCGCCGACGTGCCGAACGTCGTGGTGGATACCTCGGGCGGCGATCCGGAAAGCGGCATGGTCGAAGCGGCCGTCAGCAGGCTTGGCGCCCACCGGGTCGTCTACGGCTCGGACGCGCCCATCCGGCATTTCGGCGTCACGATGAACAAGGTCCTGGGCGCGGCCATACCGGACGCCGCCAAACGCGCGATCCTGTGGGATAATGCATTGCGGATATTGAAGTTGTGCGGAGAATCCGGAGATCCGTCATGATCATCGACGTCAACGCCTGGACCGGTCCATGGCCCGCCCTGGTCAACGTGCCCTACGACGTCGATTCGGTACGGTCCTCGTTACGCACATTCGGCGTGGAGCGCATTTTCATGTCGCCGCTGGCCGCCGCGTGGAGTGCCAATCCGCATCTCTGCAACCGGGTCGTCTATGAAGCGGCCGATGCGTACGCCGATATCAGCCCCGTACCGGTCATCGACCCGACGCTGCCCACGTGGCCTGAAGAATTGGCGAAAGCGACCGGACATCGCGCCGTCCCCATGATCAAGCTGCTGCCGGGTTATGGAAGGTATGGCCTGGATGCGGCGAATGATCTGTTCGAAGAGGCGGGACGGGCAAGCCTGGCTGTGATGGTCCAGATCCGCATCGATGACCCGCGGCGACATCACCCTTTAGCACAGGTGCCCGATGTTCATGCCGGGGAAGTGATGGAAACGGCGAAGCGCCATCCCGATCTGAAACTGGTCCTGGGCGGAGCGAGCGCGTCTACTTTGAGAGAATACGCGCCGCAAGTCCGCGATCTGCCCGGCCTTTACGCGGATACGTCCCAGGTGGATGGGGTGGACAGCGTGAAGACTCTCGTGGACGAGGGAATCGGGGGCAAGCTGCTCTTTGGGTCCCACGCCCCGGTGTTCATGCCGGCGGCGGCCCTGGCGCGGGTGCTGTGTGATTTTACTGAAGAGTCGGTAATGGACATACTACGTAAAAACACGTTAAGTATGTTTGTCGACTGAGTTAGCGAGCGCTCTATCTGAGTAAAAAGCAACGAGTCCGTGTCAACTACTTAACTTGAAACACTTGATCTAATTACAAACCAATTCTGTTTTTGATAACAACTAGCAATGAAATCCTAAATCGAACCTATTACAATTTATCAGT
>VXWP01000010.1 GCA_009835325.1 Gemmatimonadota bacterium
GGTAAACAGTATGTTAGCACACTGCGTTTGGCCCAACAGGGTGAAGTGCCCCCCTTAGTCTACCAGTCAGATGCAAGATACAAGGAAAACACGTTAGCCCGATTCATAAGTCGCCAAGTTATGTACGATCCACAGTTGGTTGATGAAATGTTAAATTCAAAACAGAAGGATGTTATCGTAGAGTTTTTACGGAAATTCGAACCTAAGACGGTGGACGTTAGAATAACATTGGATAGGATTATCGCAGTCGATATTGGCTTAGATTCGTTCTTACCGGTTAATCATCTTGGGGGTGGGCCGGGGCGTATGTTAACGATTCTTAGTGGGCTCTATGGAACGAGGACTGGAATCCTGATAATAGATGAAGTTGAGAATGGTTTCCATGTCTCTTCTATTACAGAACTTTGGCGTATGATCCTTGAGCATTCAAGAATCACAAACACTCAGGTATTTGTTACCACTCACAGTAGAGATGTGTTAGAAGGTCTGAATGACGTTCTAGTCGGAGAACAGGATTCAGTTGCCTGCTATTGGTTGAGTAAGCTTGATTCTGACCAAATCAAAGCCTATAGATATTCGCCACTCGAGTTGGCAGGAGCACTCGATGCGAATATCGATATTCGTCACTAAGGAAGAAATTGAATCATATTTTAGTCGAAGGAACTGAAGACGAAAAGTTCCTCAACTCATATATTCGGTTTTTGAATATCCCTGCTTTGGATTTTGAAATTAGACCAATAATGGGGAAAGGTAATATACATAGTTTTAGAAACGATATCGATGACTTGATTCGGAGAGATGTTAATGTCGTTATTGTATTTGATGCCGACCAATCTTTCGAAGATACATTAGATCAAATCCGGGACGCACTGAGTGGAATCATAGTCGAGAAGCAAGAGCAACAAGTTCCATGTTTTTTGTTTCCAAACAACCACTTAAATGGTGCCCTTGAGGATTTACTTGAACAGATAACAAAGCGAGAGCATGCAAAGATCTTCGCATGCTTCGAGTCGTACTCGCGTTGTATTGGTGAAAATTACATTACGCCAAATAAAAAAGGAAAGATTTACGCTTACAAGGAAGCGCTGGGTATATTGAATACGCCTTTCGAATCCTGTAGTTGGGACTTTGAAAACCTAGCTCTCGATCCATTACGTGTTTTTCTCCTGGGTAGTCTACGCACGTCGTAGGTGATGTTACAGTTACTTTTAAAGTAAAACCGGAGGCATAAGTTCAACCCATATCTTATGCCTCCGGTTTTTTAACCTTTGAAGTAACCTGTAATACGTAGTAGAGTAAAACAAATCTGCCAATGATGCCGTTTTCATTAATTTCAATGGGGTATTCCTGTCGGTGCCGTTTACGGATAAAAACTGACCGTCAATCTGACGTTAACTAGCCACAGTTACTGACACCAGATATCAGCAGAAACGAAATATCCGAATTTTGAATGTGGTATACCCAATAACGTAATTACTTTTTGTTGTATCATAAGATACCTGACTAAAGCATTAAATTGGTGTTCTATGCCAGTATGGACTTCAATAGTCGGAGAGTGCAGATCCGAGACAGTTAAGAGTCTCGAATTGAATCATCCGGTTTGCTACGAGCCCCAGAGAATTTGGTGTAAGAGACAAAAGTTTGTGTACTGATTGAGAATTTACCCTAAGCAGTATTGTCTCTATCATCTGAGAAACAAAACCGGCCATCGGCGTTCGGTGTTATTACCTAGTGGACACTTTTAGACCTGCTGATGGCTTCCCCCTCTGGGAGAAAGAACAGTTAGATTCTACTGCGATGGCATAATAAACACGCAGCCGGTTGACCAGTTACGGATCGATCTCGGTTTTAAATTCTGAAGGCATCCAAATCGAATCGGATCGTTTTGGGGATTCACTTAACTCATCGAGTAGTAACAATTCATCACTAGTTTCACGACCTGCGCCTTGTCCTCAGATCTTGTTTAACATGAAGTAATAACCGGCGTTCTTAAGAGAACACGGCGTAGTATTCCTCCGTTCGATTGAGTGGCTAACACTTGTAGAGTAACTTTGTGGCTATCAGTTCAACCACATTCTCGATGCCGCCTCAGGTACTAGTGAATCCAAGCTGGACGAAGTGGGCATTTTGGTTTTAATGACTCCCAATGAGGCTAATGATTTAGTAGTATCCGAACAACACGGTCCAGCACTCCTATAGAAAAAATGTCAATATAGGTTTATACCAGAATCCTGTGTCTTGTTTTACGTGTCTTGCTTGACACGAAACCAATTGGCAGTGGAACTCCACACATTGTTGGATTTAGTAGATTAATCATATAGGGTTCGATCTCTTGTTGTGTTTTCTTAATTGTTTCTTTATTACAATGCCTTCCCGTACACTCCACAGTATTCACTCACATACATCCCAACAGTGCACCTTCAATCCTACGTTGAATCTTTCTCTTCCATCCCGCTAAAATGTCACAACCCGGTTTTGTACTCAGCAAGAACGTGACAGTCTGAGCAGCCACGCAACTTTTTATACAATTAAGTCACGGTCACATATCTGTATCCGCATTGTCGTAATCTACGATTTAACTGTGGGTCAATTCGTTGGAATTACGGCAGGGAGTCTTACATAGGTAGGTTGGTATACCCCAGGCAGGATTCGAACCTGCGACCCTCGGATTAGAAGTCCGATGCTCTGTCCGACTGAGCTACTGGGGCGCACCACCTTCAATATATGGGATCGGGGGTTGCTGTCAACACGAGAGTGGGACGGCCCCGGGTCGACTTTTTGCGGTAGAAAGCGAGATTTCAAAAACGGCTTCCGACTGTTGAGGTATGCCGCATTGAAGCGGTCACTCAACAGTTCATCTTCACATGGGAGCCAAAATGAAACGTCTTCTACCGCTTTTATTATTACTCGCGACACCGGGTACGGCCTGGAGTGCTTTCGAACCGGTTTACGCCGGTGCCAGACCCGTCGGCATGGCGGGTGCTTTCGTGGCCGTCGCGGACGACGCCGAAGCGTCGTTCCTGAACCCGGGCGGTACGCCCAGGATAGGCCGGCTTGCCCTGACGAGCTACTATACGCGGCTCTTCGGCATGAAGGAACTGGCCCAGGTGGCCGTCTCCGCCGTCGCGCCGACGGGCCTGGGGCACTTCGGCCTGTTCTATCACGGACTGGGTAGCTCGCTGTACCGGGAAAGTGTCTTCGGCCTCTCCTACGGACGGTCCTTTGGCAGGCGGTTCCATGCGGGACTCGCCCTACGCAGATTGAGCCTTTCCATTGAAAACTACGAAGGCGCTTCCGCCGTTGCGATGGATGCGGGGATCCTTCTGGATCTCCCCTACGATCTTCGTCTTGGTGCGATGGCTCATGCCGTCGGCCGTTTTTCTCAATCCGGTCCCGCCGCGGAAAGCCCCCGCATCATCCAGGCGGGCTTGAGCCGGACGGGAGACCGTCTGACAGTTTCCTTCCAGCTCGACCGCCACCCCCGTCATGGCTACACCACGAGAGTGGGCCAGGAATTCCGCCTGGCCGAGTCCGTTACGATCCGTGCCGGTCTGACCACCGATCCTTCTCTGTTCTACGTCGGCCTGGGCCTGTCGAAGGGACGGGTCAAAACGGACTACGCCCTCTCGTCCCACGCCCTCCTCGGCATCACGCACCGGTTTTCCCTTACCATGGAGTTCGGTTGATATGCGTCTGTTCATGAAACCAATGTGGCGCGTACTGGCCGTCGGTTCCCTTGCGACGATGATGAGCGTGCCTGAAAAACGGGCGGCCCAGGATCTCGACTACTCGATCGATGCGCTGATCGACCGGGAAGCCGCCGATGTCGATCCGGAGGACATCGCGCTGCTGGTATCGCTGCGACGCGACCCGCTCGATATCAACCGGGCGGGCCGTACCGAGTTGGAACAGCTTCCGTGGATCACGCCTGCCCTCGCCGGCGCGATCGTGACCTGGCGTGAAAGACACGGCCCCTTCGGCAACGCCGGCGAACTCATACGGGTTCAGGGTTTCACGCCTGCCCTTGTTTCGAGGATCAGTCCCTTTGTTCGCGCGGCAGGAGGCGGCGCAGGGGACGATCGAAGTTTCGATTCCACCGGGCGCCTGCGCGTGGCACGAAGCCGCACCGACCGTCCCGACACCCCGGGAAACGGAGTCCTGGGTATGCAGGCGGACATTGGACTGGGAAGCAGGTTCAAGCTGGGAGGACGGGGCGAACGCCGGGACCGGGGCGGCGAAACCCGGTGGCGGTCCGGATACGTGGAATTCGGCGGTTCGGCTACTTCCCGCAGGCTGATCCTTGGGTATTTTGAAAAGGATTTCGGCCAGGGACTGATATGGCGCAGCCATTCGATCCGGCCCTCCACGGCCAGTCTCAGCGCGTCGGTGAAACGCCGCATCCGTGGCCTGCGGCCCGTGCGGACGACCTATGCATCGGGCGCTCGGCTCGGCGCGGCGCTGCGGATCGACCGTCGAGGATTCAGCCTGACGGGGATCCTTTCGCGGACCGATTCAGGCAAATGGGAGCCAGGCGGCCGCCTTGGCTGGAACCGGAACGGAGGGTTGGTCGGTATCTCGGTCCTGCAATCGGATGGTAGCCTGCGCGTTGGTACGGACCTCGACTTCCTATACGGCGGCACGAACCTGTTCGGTGAAATGGCGATCGACGGCGAGGGTTATCAGACTATTCAGGGAGGCATGGTCTGGAGCATGGATGGCGTGGAAGGCGGACTGACCTTCCACCGCCAGCCGGATGCACGGTTGATTGAAAAGTCGGAAAGAACGTGGCAGAGCCTGCTTGTGCGCTGGCGGCCGGATCGCCGGACCACGCTTCAACTGAGCATCGAACCCCGGTTGACCTACCTGGAACTGTATCGGCGCAGTACCATGCGGTTTCGCCGCAGAATGGGGCGCGGTGTCATAGCCTCAGGAGTGTGGCGCCGTGAAACGGATGAGCGTCAGGTCACCGGATCGGCCTTGCTGGACACCTGGCGGGGACAGGTGGCCTGGCGGGTGCCGGACCGGGTCCAGTGGCGAGCCCGCTACGAGCGGCGCGGCCGGTCCGGTTTGAAGCCCGAACACGATCTGCGGCTGTACATGCGGTACCGATCCAAAGACCGCTTCAGCCTGTCCGCGCAGTGGGAATACACGCTGGCCGGATTTCCCACGCCGGAGGATACGCTTGCCGGGTTCTCCGGTCCGGAATCTTCGGCATCCCTGTTTAATACGAATCACCGCGCGAGGTGGGTTATCCTGCTATACGGACCGGTCGGACCGGGCGTTTCAACTCTGGTTCGCTACACGCGGACCCGCCAGACCCGTTACGATCAACTCAAGGTACCCCTCGTCGAAACACGGTGGGTTCTGCAGTTGAATGCCCGGTGGTGAATGGGTAGTTCATCATCTCAAGTGGTTGAAGGAACCATATCAGGAGGCAAGTGAAAATTCAGAGAACAGTCCCTGACCGATGACTTAGAAGAAGAGTTCAGACAGCTGATTTCCAAAATATATGACGCCGTGCATGAAGGGAGGACCAGGTTGTTTCATGAAAAGACTACGCTCGACGACCTGTTCGTGACGGGCGAAGGCTCGCACGATAAAATCACCAATATACCTGATAAGTTCAAAGATCACTTAGTGGTTGCGTCGAACGGTAACCGGTCCTGGCTGGTCTGGAAACAGAACTGCTCTCCGTACTTAGGTGACCGGCCATAGGCTATGGGCGCGGCAGGATCATTCCATCCGCGCATCGAGGATGACGCGCCCCAATAGTTCACAGGTCAGTTTCGCGGCGACGATCGCCGTCCCGCCGTCCCGGTCCAGCTTCGGATTGAGCTCGACCACATCGCCGCCGACCACGTACGGCGCACGCATCTCGGCAACGACCTCGAGCACCTGGCGCACGCTCAGTCCGCCCGGTTCGGGATGGGAGACGCCCGGCGCGAAACCGGGGTCGAGCGCATCGACGTCCATCGAGATGTAGACCGGCGTGTCGAACGCCAGCGCGGGAACCGGTCCGGTCGAGAAGGCGGGGATTACCTCGACGTTGTGTCGCTTCGCCGCGTCGTGCTGCGCGGGTGTGAAACTTCGAATACCGACCTGGACCAGTCGCTCGACGAGGCCGTCTTCCAGGATGCGGGCCATGGGGCAGGCGTGAGAATAGCGGTTGCCTTCGAAGTCGGGGTACAGATCCGGGTGCGCGTCGAAGTGCAGGAGGCTGATCCGGCCGTGTTTCGCGGCGAAAGCGCGAACTACGGGATAGGTGACCGCATGATCGCCGCCCAGGACGACGAGCCGAGACGTTTCGTCCAGTGCCTGCCTGACCCCACGCTCGATGACATCGATGGGTTCGCGCGCGCCTTTTTCATCCGGTACCTCGAGGTCGCTGTGGTCGAGCACGCTGTCGCTCGGCCACACGCGCACGCCGGTCTCGGAGTATGGATTGCCAGATTCCGACCCGAGCGCGGCCCTGATTGCCGGAGGCGCGGAGGCCGGCCCGCGGCGAAAAGTCGAGTTTGCATCGAAACCGACCCCCAGCAGGCCGACTTTTATGCTATCCGACATCCTGTCTGTCCCGTTCGAGTTTTCGCCCCGATGAATTCCATCATTGCCATGCATGGGTTGCAGTGCATGGCATATTAGTCACGGAGCGGTGGGTACCTCAAGAAAATTCACACTTTTCGTTTGATCTCCCGTCGAGATGGCACTACATTGACCTCAGCAGGTGAGAAGTTGGGAAGACGGTGCGAATCCGTCGCGGACCCGTCGCTGTGACCGGGGACGAAAGCCGCATCATGAGCTTAAGGGCTCGAGCCACTGTTCCGAAAGGAATGGGAAGGCGCGGTGAGTAGAACGATCCGGAAGCCAGAAGACCGACCTGCGCCATAGTTTTCATCGGCACTTCCGTGGACTGAAGTCGTCCGGTGTACATGGATAATGGAAAGCGTGGCCATCCGGCTTAGACGCTCCGGCTAAGTGTCCTGGGGCGTGGTATAGCGCGGACCACGCTCCGAGGATGATAAACGGCATCCCCGTATCTGACATAGTCAGGTGCGGGGATTTTTGTTTAATGGGAGGTCACCTTGTAAAACAGCCTGACGCAGTATCCAGAAAGCCCCTTTTCGTGTCGCCGATATCGAAATCTCAATCGAATCGCCAGGTCAGGAGTCCAAAATGATGAAAAACCTACGAAGCCCACTGAAATCCGTGTTCTGTTTGATCCTGTTTTCCGCCATGCCAGGACTCGCCCAGGATACGCAGGATACACAGGATACGTCGGACCAGGCGCCCAGGTACATTCTGGACACCGTAGTGGTAACAGGCAACAAGATCGAAACGCCCCTGCGGCAGGTCTCGAGTTCGATCGCCGTAATCACCGCGGAAGACATGGCTCGCAGCGGTCAGGCGACGGTCGCTGAAGTGTTGCGTAACGTGGGAGGACTGAGCGTAGCGCAGAACGGGGGACCGGGCAAGAACGCGTCTGTTTTCCTTCGCGGTGCCGAATCGGCCTACACCCTGTTTCTGATTGACGGTGTCGAAGTAAACGATCCCATGTCTCCCGGACGCAGCTTCACTCCGGCGCATCTGACCGTCGACCAGGTAGAACGGATCGAGGTGCTGTACGGGTCCCAGAGCACACTCTACGGATCGGATGCCATCGCGGGCGTGGTGAACATCATTACGAAGAAGGGAGCTGGTCCGCCGAAGATCGATGCCTCCATCGAGGGTGGCGCGCTGGGTACGTTTCGAAGCCGGGCGGGATTGAGCGGGGGCACAGCAGAATACACGTATGCGATGGACGGCTCGTTCCTCAACACGAAGGGTATATCGGCGAATGCCCTGGGGAACATGGAAGAAGATGGTTATCGGAATACCACGCTGGGTGGCCGTTTCGGGGCGACGCCTTCCGCCGGCGCTTCGGTCGATCTCAACGTCCGGTACACGGACGGCCGCGCCGATATCGACAACGGAACCGGACCCAATGGAGACGATCCGAACCGGATAAACATGTCCAGACAGCTGTTTGTCCGGCCCTCCGCGACCTTCGAGCTCTGGTCGCAACGCTGGAAGCAGACCCTGGGCTACAGCCTGGTCGACCACAGCAGAGAAGACGACAATCCGGTGGACGCCAACCAGGAGACAGCCTCCAATTCCACCTTCGACGCGCGATTGCACAAAGTGGACTGGCAGCACACGCTGTTACTATCCAAGGGGAATACCGTCGTGTTCGGCGCGGAAACCGAGTCGGAACAGGGAGAATCGGAGTCAAAAGGGCCGTTTTCGAGCAAGTTCGACCGTCAGACGGCGAGGACGACAGGCGTATACCTGCAGGAGATGCTGCAGTATGGCGACGCATTGTTCGCCGCCGCGGGCATCCGGGTCGATCACCACGACCGGTTCGGATCCGAATTTACCTACAACCTCGCACCAAACGTATTCTTCGAGGAGACGGGGACCAGGATAAAAGGCGCTTACGGTACGGGTTACAAAGCGCCTTCACTGTTCCAGCTGTATTCATCCTTCGGTGATTCCACGCTTCAAGCGGGTACGAGCAAAAGCTGGGAAGCGGGGATCGAACAATATACGGCTGACCAGCGTCTTGCGGCCGGTGTGACGTACTTCGACAATATCTACGATAACATGGTCGGATGGGATAGTGCGACCTCCAGTTACAAGAACGTCTTCAAGGCAACGAGCAAGGGCGTGGAGTTGACCGGCAGGTATTCGGGGAGCGCGGGAACATCTCTGCGGGCCTACTACACCTTTACCGATTCAAAGGACCACGAATCGGATGAGCAGTTGTTGCGGCGGCCGCGGCACAGCGGCGGGATCGTATTGGATCAGCGGGTACGGCCGGGGTTCGACCTGAACCTGAGTTACCGGTTCGCGGGGGAACGGCGGGATAACGACTTTTCCACCTGGCCTGCGACACCGGTTACGTTGGACGGCTACGGGATCGTGAATGTCGCCGCCAACTGGAAGATCACGCCGAACTTTCAACTGTTCGGCCGGGTCGACAATCTCTTCGATACGAAGTACGAGGAGGTCCTGGGCTACGGGACCGTGGGCATTACGGGCTACCTGGGTATCCGGGTAGGGTACGGCGGAAATTGAGCAGGCGGTACGGCGAAGTGGCCGGATTACACGTTGTCTCGCCCGATGCCCAGTTCGTCCAGGATGTCCTGTATGGCGGACCAGACGGGCGGATCGACTTCGATGCCCTTTGCCATTTGCTGCTCCCGCTTGCGACGCGCGCCTTCGCCCGGTATCCGGATTTCGTCCACGCCGGGCGCCTTGTGCGCGCCTTTGATGCTTTCCGCGAGCCGATCCACTTCAGCGGATAGGGCGGCCCTGGAAACAAACATCTCCGGATCGATGACGAGGATGAACAGGGCGTTCTGGTCCAGGTCCTCCGGGGATCGGCCGCTGCAGCCCGCGCCGCTCAGGCCGCCGGTCAACACGTCGACCAGTATACTCAGCGCGAAGCCCTTGTGTCCCGCGAGCAGACTGCCCAACGGCAGGATCGCCGCCCGTCTGGGCGTGGAGAAATAAGCCTCGGCATCCGTCGTGGTTCGCCCGTCGCTCTCGATGAGCCAGCCGTCGGGCACCGCTCGGCCCTTATTGCGCAGCATCTTCAATCCGCCCTCGGACGTAACGCCCGTGGAGATGTCAATGAGGATCGGGTCGCCGCTTTCACGGGGGATCCCGACGGCCATGGGATTGGTGCTCATCAGGGGCGAGGTCGCGCCCCACGGCGCCACACAGGGATTGCCCCCGGCGTCGTTGGTCATGAGCAGCGCGATGTAACCCTCTTTCGCCGGCTGTTCCACGTATCCCCCCAGCCGGGCGATGTCGTTGGCGTTCACGACGCTCGCGCAGCCGACCCCCGTCGCTTCGGCCTTGCCGACCGCACGTTTCATGGCCTCGGTGGCCGTCCAGGGGCCCATGCCCATGTTGGCGTCCAGGTGCACCGTGGAGACGGTCTCACCCAGGACGTCCAGCGGCGCGCCCGGGATCATGTTGCCTGCGCGGATGCCCTCCGTGTACATGGTGATCCGCATGACGCCGTGGGAATGGTAGCCGGAGAGGGAAGCTTCCATGAGCCGCTCGGTGACCACCCGTCTTTCATCGCCTTCAAGGCCCAGTCGTTCGAAGATACGGTCCATGATCCGGGCCAGCCGGTCCGGGTCGATGCGGACGGGAAGCGGGTCCGAAGCGGTCATGTGATCCGAAGCTGTCATGCTATCCGTCCAGCGCGCCGAGGAGTGCCAGTCCTTCCTCGATGCCCCGCTTCTGCTCGTCGGTCGTATCGTGCATGGGGGCGCGTGGGAATCTGCCGGGACAGCCCTGCAGCGTCTGGGCGTACTTGGTACAGGCCGGCAGGTTCGTCCCGGACATGGCGTTCCAGAGACGCAGGAGTTTCCGGTGCAGATCGAGGGCCCGTGCGTGATCGCCCGCCTGTACCGCGTCCCATACATTCACCGACGCCCGGGGCGCCGCCGTCAGAATGGCCGCGATCGATCCGCGGGCGCCCAGGGTGTAAGCCGAATACATCAGGGCGTCCACAGCGCAGAAGAGCAGGTGTTCGGGATCGGCCATGATCAACAGGTCGGCGAAGAGCTTCAGGTCGCCGGCGCTCTGCTTGACGCCGACCACGCCGGGCACCTCATCCATGATCCGGCAGAGCAGTTCCGGCGAGAGGTAGCTCCAGGGTACCACGTTGTAGATGATGATGGGATGTTCCACTTCCTCGCCCATTACCCTGAAATGCTCCTGCATGGCATCGTCGTCCGGGCGGAAGAGGTAATGGACCGGGGTCACCTGGAGCGCCGCCACGTCGAGGTCGGCGATGGCCTGCCCCCTTCGGACCGCATCGCGGGTGCTGTCGACGATGATGCCGGCGACGATCGGCACGCGTCCCGCCGCCGCGTCCAGGGCCGTGTCCACGAGACCGCGGAACTCATCGACGTCGATCGTATGGCCCTCACCGGTGCTTCCGCCCACGGCGATACCGTGCGCCCCCTGGTCGATCAACCAGTTGACCTGTTCTTTCATGGCCCCGAGATCCACGGCGCCGTCCCGGGAGAATGGCGTCGTCGCCGGGGGAATTACACCCCGCAGGTCATTGAGCATGTCTTCCTCCTTCGTTGGGTTGAGGTTGCTGTTCAGACTGATTCAGATTCGCGTCATTGCGCGCTGCCTGGTCGAATCTGATGTCACCCAGCGGGTTCCGTCCCGCGACGGGACATCATGTGCAGCGCCATGATCACCACGGCCGTTCCAATGCCCCAGGTCGCCGGGGATATGCCGGCCAGTCCGCCGCCGTTCGACCACAGATGCACGAGGATCATCACCAGGACGGAACCGGCGATGGTCGCCAGGGCGCCGTTCGCGTTCGGCCTGGTGGAATACAGTCCCGCGATCAAGGGCACGAAGAGCGCCACGGACAGTATGCTGTAGAAGATGGTCAGCGCGGTGATGACGTCCGGCAGCACGGCCGCCAGGACCACGCCCGCGAGCCCTGCGCCCACGGCCGTTATCCGGCTGACGGCCAGCATCCGCTGCTCGGAAGCGCCGGGTTCGATATAGGTCTGGTACAGGTCCCGGCTCAGGGAAGTGGTCAGCATGAAGAGCACGGCGTCCGCGGAACTGATCTCGGCGGAGAACACGGCGGCCAGCGTCAGCCCGCCGATCCAGAAGGGCAGGGCATCCATCAGCAGTCGGGGCAGCGCGAGGTCCGGCGAATCCAGGGACGGGAAGGTGTGGTAGGCCGCCATGCCGAGGAGCGCGGGGATGAAGGCGAAGAGCATCAGGGCGACGGCATTCGTGCAGACCCCCTGCCGGACCGCCCGGGCGTCCCGGGCGCCGTAGATCTTCTGCAGAAGGCCCGGCGAGATGATAAACGCGGGCACCAGGACGATGAAGTAACCCCAGATGCGGGAAGGATCGTCCCCGAACCAGCTCTCGAAACCGGTAGGCGCCGCGTTCTCGCCGGACAGGAGACCGGCCCCCGATACGATCAGGAGAAAGGCCAGGATGAAGCCGGATAGTTTCACCACCAACTGGACCATGTTGACCCGGGCGGTGGACGTCAGCCCCCCGAAGGTGAAGTACACGACCACCACCGCACCGCCGGCCAGGCAGGCGACGTACTTCGGGATGCCCAGTACGAGATTGAGGATCCAGGCCAGCGGAATAAGCTGTCCGGCGAGGATCGCCAGGGAACCGAACCACAGCAGCACGGCGATGAGACCCCGGACGCCGCGGCTGTACCTGTGCTCCAGGTAATCCCCGACCGTGTACAGGTTCTGTTCCTTTGCCACGCGCCACATTCGGGGCCCCACGGTCAGGCCCAGGATGAGGCTACCGATACCCGCGGACCCGACCCACCACCACGCCGAAAACCCGTGCGTGTACCCGAGGCCCGTGGCACCCACCGTGGAACCGGCGCCCAGGTTGGCGGCCAGCAGCGTGCCGAACAGCAGCGCGGGGGAGAGCCTCCGGCCGGCCACGAAGAAGTCCTCTGCGCGGCGGACCGACCGCGACGTCCACCAGCCGATCGCCATGAGGAAGAGGGAATAAACGAGGAGGGCGGTTACGTAGGGGGACATAGAGCTTCAGTTGCGCTTCCCGTCATCCCGCGTTCAGTTCCGAATAGGAGGGATAACCGGGCAGGCCTTCGGCCGTGACGACAGCGCGGATGATGGCCCGTGTGACGGCTTCCGCCGCAAGAATCGAAACCAGGGACAGGTTCACGTCGCCTTCCCAGGACCCGGTGGCCATGGCGAAGAGGGTGTCCCCGTCCGCCTGCAGGTGGGCCGGGTTGATGGCGCGGGCGAGCCCGTCGTGCCCGACCTGGGCGATGCGGCTGGCCTGGGTCTTGGTCAGTGCGGCGTTGGTCACAATGACGCCGATGGTCGTGTTCCCGGGCGGCGCTTCCAGACGAAGTGACCCGGTCTCGCGAATCCTCCTGGCCACGTGGACGAATCCCGACCCATCAGGCATCCTGGCGCCGGCAAGCACGCGGCCCGTATCCGGATCGTACACGTCGCCCACGGCATTCACCGCAACGATGGCGCCGACCCTGAGCCCGTCGGGCGTGGTGAAGCAGGCATTGCCGATGCCGCCCTTCATGGCCGTACGCGTGCCTCGCGCGCCGACGGACATCTTGCCCACCGTGGCGCCGGCGCCCGCTCCGATGCTGCCCTCGGGGACCGGATCCGATGTCGCGGCCTGGCAGGCACGGTAACCGGCTTCCGCGTCGGGGCGAATCTCAGGCTTGCCACCGATGCCGAGATCGAAGAGGATCGCGGCCGGAACGATCGGAACCCGGGCGATGCGTACGTCGAAGCCGATGGATCGTTCCTCGAGGTAGCGCATCACGCCCGTGGCCGTGTCCAGGCCGAAGGCGCTGCCGCCGGACAGGACAATGGCGTGGACCTGTTGCACCATGTTCACGGGATCGAGCAGGTCGGTCTCCCGGGTGCCCGGTGCGCCGCCGCGCACGTCAACGCCGCCTACGGCCCCTTCCTCGGCCATGATCACCGTGCAGCCCGTCGGACGTCGTGGGTCGGTGAAGTGCCCGGCCTTGATTCCTTCGATGTCCGTAATGGATCCGGATGGTCCGTAGGGGTCGGTCGTCTGGCCGACCGCGGACTCGCGGCCGCCGACCAGTCCCGCCAGGACGCCCGCGCCGGTCACCCCGGCGGATTTACGCAGAAAGGATCGTCTGTTCATTTAAGCGGCGGTTGATGAAGCGTCGTGGTGAGGGGTCACCCGCAAGACCCGTCCGGCAAGTCCCGACAGGGTATGCGGTTTCCGCCAGATCAAGATGAACAATCGGCCATCCGCCGTCAATTCAATTGTATGCGCGTGTATGCGGGGCGAAGCCGGTCACGGGGACCGGCGTCACGCGGCCGCGGCCTCATCCTGCCGGACGAAGTTCAGGCGGTCGCCTTCGCGGACCACGCGGATCGCGTCGCCTTCCCGGAACCTGCCCTCGATCAGCGCCATGGACAGCGGGTTCTCGACAAACTTGCGAATCACCCGCTTGAGGGGCCGTGCGCCGTATTGAGGCTCATAGCCCTCCTCCGCAAGGAGTGCCTCGGCCTCGGGAGCCAGTTCCAGCGTCAACCCGGCCTGTTTCGAAAGCCGTCCCTGCAGTTCGTCCAGCTGGATACGGACGATGTCGCGGATGTGGTCCCGATCGAGGGGATGGAAGAGGATGATTTCCTCCAGCCGGTTGACGAACTCCGGGCGGAAGTGGGACCGCACCGCACGCATCACGTCCGCTCGCACCTGGTCGTCCTGGGACGCGTCGTGACCGCCGATGTGCTCCGTCCCGATATTTGAGGTCATGATGATCACGGTGTTCCGGAAATCCACGGTGCGGCCCTGGCCGTCCGTGAGCCGACCGTCGTCGAGGACCTGCAGCAGGATGTTGAACGCGTCGGGGTGTGCCTTTTCGATCTCGTCCAGCAGCACGATCTGGTAGGGCCGGCGCCGCACGGCTTCCGTGAGCTGTCCGCCTTCCTCGTAACCCACGTAACCCGGAGGCGCGCCGATGAGGCGGGCGACAGCGTGCCGCTCCATGTACTCGGACATGTCCACGCGGATCATGGCGCCCCGGTCGTCGAAGAGAAACTCGCCCAGGGCCCGGGCCAGTTCGGTCTTGCCTACGCCGGTGGGTCCGAGAAAGAGAAAGGAGCCGATAGGCCGGTTTCCGTCACCCAGGCCGGCGCGGTTCCGCCGGACGGCGTTGGACACGGCGACGATCGCCTCATCCTGGCCCACCACCTGCTGGTGCAAGCGGGACTCCATCTGGACCAGCTTCTCGACCTCGCCCTCGACCAGGCGGCTCACCGGGATGCCCGTCCATTTCGATACGACCTGGGCGATGTCCTCCTCGTCCACTTCCTCTTTCAGCATCCGGCGCTCCCGCTGGAGTTCGGCGAGGGCCCGGTTTTTCTCCTCGAGCCGGCGGTTGAGTTCCAGCTGCTCGCCATACTGAATGCGGGCCACCCGCTCGTAATCGCCGATGCGCTGCGCCCGGTCCGCTTCGATTTTCAGCTGCTCGGTCTGTTCCTTGATTTCCTGGATCGTCTTTACCAGCTCTTTCTCGGCGAGCCAGTGGGCCCGCAGGACGCTGCGCTGCGCTGCGAGGTCGGCCAGCTTGCTTTCCACGGGCTTGAGGCGTTCCTCTGCGTCACTTTCGCGCTTAACGGCTTCCCGCTCGATTGCGAGCTGGCGGATCTGCTTCTCGAGATCGTCGAGTTCGGCCGGCATGCTGTCGATTTCCATTCGCAGGTTCGCCGCGGCTTCGTCGATCAGGTCGATGGCCTTGTCGGGCATGAACCGGTCGCTGATGTACCGCTCGGCCAGGGTCGCCGCCGTGACCAGGGCGCCGTCCCGGATGCGGATGCCGTGATGGATCTCGTAGCGTTCCTTGAGTCCGCGCAGGATGGACACGGTGTTTTCGATGGACGGCTCGCCGACGTATACGGGCGCGAACCGCCTTTCCAGGGCGGCGTCTTTCTCGACATGCTTGCGGTATTCGTCCAGGGTCGTCGCGCCCACGCAGCGCAAGGTCCCCCGCGCCAGCGCCGGCTTGAGCATGTTGGACGCGTCCACCGCGCCTTCCGCGGCGCCCGCGCCGACGATGGTGTGCATCTCGTCGATGAACAGCACGATGTCGCCCGCGGCGTGCTCCACTTCCTTCAGCACGGCCTTGAAACGCTCCTCGAATTCGCCGCGGAACTTGGCCCCTGCCAGCATGGAACCCATGTCGAGGCTGATCACCTTGCGTCCCTTGAGGGATTCCGGGACGTCCTCGGCCACGATCTTCTGGGCCAGTCCTTCCACGATGGCCGTCTTTCCCACGCCGGGTTCGCCGATGAGCACGGGATTGTTCTTGGTCCGCCGGGAAAGCACCTTGATCACCCGCCGGATCTCCTCGTCCCGGCCGATGACCGGGTCGAGTCCGCCCTCCCGGGCCAGGTCGGTCAGGTCCCTGCTGAACTTCTCCAGGGCCTGGTAGCCGGACTCCTGCGTCTGGCTCGTGACGCGCTGGCTTCCCCGAACCTCTTTCATGGCTTTCATGATCCCCTCGCGTCGTACTTCGCCCTCTTTCATGACGCGATGTACCTCCCCGCCGTCATCCAGCAGGGCCAGGAGCAGATGCTCCACGCTGATGTACTCGTCCTTAAGTTTCTGCGCCTCTTTCAGCGCCCGGTCCATGACTCGCTGAAAGGCATCGGAGGCATAGAGCGATGCGCCGTCGCCGGTAACCCTGGGTAGCTTTTCCAGGGCTGATTCCAGTCCCTCCCTGATCCGGGTCGGATCCGTTCCCGCCCTTTCCAGCAGGATGGCCGCCAGGCTTTCCTCTTGTTCGAGCAAGGCCAGCGCCAGGTGCGCGGGTTCCAGCCGGCTGTGGTTGCGGCCACGGGCGATCTCCTGGGAAACCTGGATCGCCTCCATCGATTTCTGCGTCAGTTTATCCGTTCGCATGGGGTCCCTCCTCACCTGTTATATCCTGATAGGGTCCTGATTCATCGCATTCCGAACTATATTGAGCGCAAAACATGTGCCATGGCTGACTTAGCTGCTGCTCCGGCGATTTCGACCCGTTTTCGCGCAAAACTGCAATCTCAAACGGTTAAAAAACCGGAATAGGCTCGACGCAAACTGCCAAAATGGCAGATATGCCAAAATGGCAGTTTCGCTCAACTGTACACGGCTGAACTCGACCGGACGGGAACGCCGAAGTTGATCAGGAAAGTTTACGGAACCGAAAACGCAGCAACCAGCGTGGAACCTGACGGCAGTAGCGGAGGTATTCGTCACCCAGGTTGCGCCGAAGGGCCGGCTCCTCGACGAAGATCAGGTACAGTGTCAGACCCGACCAGCACAGTGCCGCGTATGTGAGTAGCGCGAGCGACTCGAAGGCCAGGCACTCACCGATCAGGATGAGGAAAACGCCAAGCTGAAGGGGGTTGCGGGACCAGCCATGGACGCCGGTCGACCAGATCGGCCGGGCATCTCTCGCGGTCATATCGGTGGTTTCCCGGGCATCCCGGGAAGATTCGTCGCGCTCGAAGGCTCCTGCGGCAGCGGTCACGATCGCCGCCATGCGAATCCGTTCGGCGAAGGCGCGGATGTAGAGGGCAGCGCCCAGGACGATGAGGACCGATCCGGCGGCCGGAAAGCCGGTATCGAACCGCATCTCCTCCATGCCCGCGGTACGGTGCAGGATCAGCCAGGGGAGGGCGATCGCGAAGATGGCGTGCCGTACCAGCGCCGCGATCAGCGGGGCCAGCATGATCCGGGCGCCGGTCAAAGCCCTACCTCACCTTTACGTAGCCGATGCCTCGGACATCGGGCTGGATGAGCCAGAACACGACCAGGAACGCGCCGTCCGGGAGCACCGTCACCGCGGGTTCGCCGAAGGAGTAGTCCTGCCAGTCGTCGTGATCGCCGGACGTATCGCTCTGGGTCCGGACTTCGGCCTTCCAGACGAGTTCGTCCGCTTCCACGCCGAAATCATCGTCCGTGGGCCGAGCGACGGCGAGGCGTATCCCGGGATCTCCGTGCTGCCGCTGGTTGTATACCATCAGGGCCCGTCCGTCCGCCAGGGCGGTCAGCGAGATGGACTGGCCCAGCGTGCCCGTGGAGCGGGTCGGCGTCCAGGTCAGCCCCCCGTCGTGGGACAGCGCGTACGCGTTGGGGTAATCCGGCTTGCCGTGCGGGGCGATATGCCAGCAAGCTCCGAGGAGCCGTCCGTCGGCCAGTTCCACGACCCAGGCCTCGGCGGCCGTCGATCCGGCATCGTCGAAACGCAGCATCGTTCCATGGGTCCACGATTTGCCCTGATCGGTGCTGCGCAGGTAGACCACCTGGTTTCGATCTACTTCCACGGAGGGATCGAAGGTGTTGTAAGGCGAATAGCAGCAGATCCAGGTCCCGTCGCGCGTCACGGTGAGCGCGCCGGGCGCCTCGGCCGAACCGGAGGCGGGCAGGACGATGGGCGCAGGGTCGGTCCAGGTCAGGCCCTGGTCCGCGGACGATGCCCAGAACATGGCGTTCTGCTTGATGCCCTGGGTCTCGTCCCGCCAGAACGATTCACCGGGCTCGTCGATGGGAATGCGGATACCCGAGATGAAGCAGGTGCCGTCCGGCGCCTGGCTGATCGACCCGATGTGCGCGAAATCATCGTGCAGATGGGGCCACAGGTAGACCGGCTTCGCCCACGTTCCGCCGCCGTCTTCAGAGCGGACGATGACCTGCTTGAAATCGTTCTGGCCGAGGGCTTCCTGGACGGCGAAGGAACAGACCAGGCCGCCATCCGCCGTGACCACGCAGCGGGAACAGGCCGCGACCGCGTCCGGACCGGTCGACGGCTGGCGGGCGATCATACCCTGGTCCAGTATTCTGAATGACATGGTGTATACCTCTAGTCGAATGTATAAACGAGTGGTCCGCCCGGCGCGCGATCGAGGCCGAGGACGATGGTGCCTGACCCGGTGCCATACGACGCCTTGTACCGCGCCTTGATCGGGTCGAGGATGAAGTGGTAGTCTTCCGTAGGGTAAGCCTCGCACGGGTCGCCGTCGGCGTCGTGGGCGATGGCGACATCGAGCTGTACGGGATCCGACTCCATGAAGGAATCGGCGGCGATCAGCGTAAACCGGTGCGCTTTGCACCCACCGCTATACGACACGGTAACTGCGAGCGTATCTCCCCTGACGGCGGCCTCGTTCAGTTCATAGTCATCGGTGCCCCACTGGGTGGTGGAACGGACGTCGCCGGGACTGAAGACGACGTTTCCGATCTTCGGGGCGTCGTCGAACGGGCCTTGATCAGGTGTCGTGGAAATGGGACTGTCCGCGTCGTTGCCGCAGGCCGCCGCACAAGCGACTGACAGAACCAGCCACAAGAGCCCGAGGTCCTTCAAGCCGGTGTTCCTTCCACTGAACCGCTATGCGAGGTCTGCGATTCCGCTACACCCGCCGGAACTTCTGAATCCGGTTGTGCGCGAAGGGTACTTCGCACACGTAGACGTCCCCGTGGGAATCCACCCAGATCCCGTGGGGTGCGTCCACAAACACCCCGTCTTTTTCGTCCCGGTTACCCCATTGCGACAGTACCTCGCCGTCCAGGTTGAGGATGCTGACCCTTCCCGGTGCCTCAGCAAGATACACCACATCATCCGGGTCGATGTACAGGTCATTCGCGGCCAGCAGATGGTCCCATGATTCGAGAAACCGGCCTTCGGCGTCGAAAATCTGTACCCGCGCGTTCCCCCGGTCCACGATCAGGACCCGGCCGTCCTTGTCGACACGGACGCAGTGGGGCGTGTCGAACTGCCCCGCCTCGCTGCCGTGACCGCCCCAGGTACAAAGCAGTTCCCCGTCCGTCGTGAATCGGTGCGCGTAGTGCTGGCCGTAGCCGTCGGTCACGTACAGGTCGTCGTCCAGGCCGAGCACCGCCCAGGTGGGCGCATTGAAAGGCTGGCCCAGTTCGCCCGGCCTGCCGTATGTGCCGAGCATGGAGAGCAATTTGCCTTCGAGGGTGAAGGTCATGACCGTATGCAATTCTACTTCGGTAATGTAGATGATATCGTCTTCGCTGATCCAGATAGAGTGAGGCACCTTGAAGATGTCCTGGCCCCAGTCGTACAGGAACCGGCCGTCGCGGTCGTAGACGACGATGGCGGGACTGGGTTCCCGGTCTATGACGTGCACGCGGTCCCGCGAGTCAACGGCCATGGATGATACCACGCCGAGGTCCCGGCCGGCGGGTCCGCCTCCCCAGCCCTCGACAAGTTCGTAGGTGTAGTCTCCCGATCCGTATACCATGTTGAAATCTCCCGGGTTGAGCATGGACCTGAACCGCAAAACCGGTTTCAGGCCGGCTGCCGATCCGCTTGGAATCGCAAGATTTATGCCTTGTCGCTCGATTTCATACGATGCCCGCCCGGACCGTGAGGACGGGTTCCCAGCAGCCGCCGGGCCGTTCCACACCGTCCACGTCGCACAACGGCGGCGCGTCATCGTTCCAGCGCAGCACCGCCACGTCGCCGCAGGCGCCGGCGGACAGGGTGCCGGTCTCGCCCTTCAACCCCAGGACTTCCGCGGGACGGCTCGTCACCCGCAGGAAGGCGTCGCGCTCTGACATTCCGGCCGCGATCAGCTTGGACAGCGTCCGGGGCAGGTCGTGCTGCGGGTCGCTCCCAACGTGCCGGCTGTACTGGTCGGTGGATATGGTATCGGGCAGGAATCCGTCGGCGATGGCCGCCTCGGCGACCGGAAAGCTGAAGGACCGCATGCCGTGGCCGATATCGAAGAGGACGCCCCGTTCCCGGGCGTCTCGTACGCTGGGCCGGATCCTTCCGTCCTTCACCACGCTCTCGGGGAAATCGTTGAAGCAGTAGGTGACCACGTCTCCGGCGCGCAGCAGCGGCAACTGGTCGTCGAGGGACCAGTCGCTGGACAGGCGCGTGCCGACCAGCAGGGGCTTGCCGGTTCGTTCGGAGGCCGCCAGCGCCCGGTTCATGATCTCCCTTGGCGGCGTGGGATTGCTGGGGCCCGTATTGGCCGCGATGCCCCAGATGGCGTCTCCTCCTGATTCGATGGCCGAAACGCAGGCCTCCACGTCCGCGGCTTCCAGGTCCGGAAAGCAGGCATCCGGATGGGATTCACCGTGCATCGAGAGGTTGATGGCGAGGATCACCCGCGTCCTGCATCCCCGGATCACGCGGTTCCGATAGGCCAGCCAGTTGTTGGCGCCGGCGTCGCCCTGGGACATGACGGTCGTAACGCCACGGGACAGGAAGTGGACGTCGGGGTCGACACCGTATCGCGAACCGCCCCTGGCCGGATGGGCGTGCAGGTCCACCAGTCCCGGCATCGCCACAGCGTCGGGGAAGTCGAACGACATGGCGGCGGAACCCTCGACTCCGGGTCCGGACGCCGCGATGCGCCCGTCTTTCAACGCCACGGCGCCTGGTCCGTCCAGGCCGGTTTCCGCGCAGAATACGCGGCCCACCCGTATGAGCAGGTCGTAGTCATACGTCGACATGGGACCTCAGTTCTCGTTTAGGACGAGTTTCACCATCGTCGGGGTATGTGGTGCGGCGTTTACATTAAACATGGCATTCAAATCGGACACGGCATTCAAATTGGACATGGCATGTAGTCCGAACTGAGAGATTATACTATCGGCCCGATATTGGACCAAAACAAAATCATCCGGCAGGAACCCGTCAACCCGGACTGATCCCGATTCTGCCCGAGAGGAGCGAAAGGTTCAGGTTTTCAGCCATGGCGTCGGCGATCCGGTCCAGGTCGCGGGTCCACCGGGCCGTGACATGCTCTTCGGAACTGCTCGTCCAGTTCAGCCAGGATTCGAGTACCGCGCCCCGGTACTTCCCATCATCGAAGAGTCCATGGATGAACGTGCCCAGTATCCTGCCGTCGTCTGAGCGTGCGCAGAAGGGGAACAGGTCGGGATCCCCGCTGCTGCGTCCGTGCCGGATCTCGTACCCGGTGAACGGCAAATCAGCAGGCCATTTCGCCCGGGCCGTCAACGGATGAACCCGTTTGTCCGGTTGCATCTCGGTTTCGATCGGCAGCCAGGCCAGTCCTTCCGATTCGGCGGGTCCCTCTATCTCCCCGGGATCCAGAATACGTCTTCCGAGCATCTGCGCCCCGCCGCAGATTCCCAGTAAGCATCCCCCGTATCGAAGGTGCCGTTCGAGGGCCGGTGTCCAGCCGCGCTCCCTCAGCCATGCGAGATCGGCGGAAGTGGACTTCGAGCCGGGCAGGACGACCAGGTCCCATCCATGCGGCCCGGTCAGTTCCGAGGGGTCGCGCAGCCAGGCAAAATCCACCTTCGGGTCGTGCAGGAAGGGATCCAGGTCGGTTGTATTGCTCGCTCTCGGATAGTGGATGCCGGCGACGCGCAACTTGAGGCCATCGCCGGGCTTCGCGGTACGCCGCGAGCGATCCATGCCCGTATAGGGAGTGTCTTCTTCCGGGAGTCCCAGATCCTGAAAGTACGGTAGCCAACCGAGTACGGTCGTGCCCGCCCGGGTTTCGAGCCAATGGAATACGTCGCCCAGCAGGGACGCTTCGCCCCGGAATCGATTGACGATCATCGCCTCCACGAGCCTGCGGTCCTCCGCTTCCAGGGCCTCCATCGTACCGAGCAGCGCGGCGAAAACGCCCCCGCGGTCGATGTCTCCGACTAGCCATACCGGGATACCGGCCGCCCGGGCGAAACCCATGTTGGCGATGTCTCCCTCGCGGAGATTGGGTTCCGCCGGCGATCCCGCGCCTTCCACGACGACCCAATCATGGGCATGGCGAAGCCGGTCGAACGCCGCCAGCACCTCGGGCATCAACTTGCCCCGGTCTTCCTTGAACCGACCGGCCATGAGCTTGCCACGTACCTCGCCGCACACGACAAGCTGCGCCACGTTGTCAGCCTCCGGCTTGATCAGGACGGGGTTCATGTCCACGGTGGGTTCGATACCGGATGCGAAGGCCTGCAGAGCCTGCGCGCGTCCGATT
Source organism: Gemmatimonadota bacterium (assembly GCA_009835325.1). NCBI lineage: Bacteria > Pseudomonadati > Gemmatimonadota > Gemmatimonadota bacterium. Next base: position 22,569 of record VXWP01000010.1, read on the forward strand.
TCACCGCCGGTGGGACAGGCGGAAGACGCGTTGCTCATGTTCTGCGGTTTGAAAGGAGCCACTTTCACACCGGAACGGGCGAGCAACCGGCATAACCCCGCAGTCAGCAGCGATTTGCCTACGCCCGAGGCCGTGCCCTGGATCATCAAAGCGTTCATCGGGATTCCCATGGTACATGCGCCGCGATCCGGCCAGTCATAACTGTCCGCTTGTCGCACTCCGCATGCCGGCCATATCGGCGTCCGAAAGACCTTCGAAACGATTAAAGGAGAAAGATTGCGCATAGTCGGGCAACGAGGCGCCGGTGACATGCGCCGCAACCAGCTCTCCCGCCGCTTGCGAACCCATCACGCCGTAGCCCGAAAGCGCCCCGGCGATGTAGGCGCCTTCGACGGGCAGTGGGCCGATCAACGGCCGGTTGTCCGGGGTCTTGCAGTAGTAGCCGCCGTCGACCGGCAGTGCGTCCGACGTATCAAAATACGCCCTCATGCCAGGGATCATCCGGGCGAGCCCGCGCAGGACGATCACCGGGTAGGCCGGATCGAACACGAGCGGGAACACCGCCTCTCGTGGCGCGACGTCATAGGTCCAGATGCCCAGGAAAGTCTGTTTTCCGTCCCGGAACCGGGGACGGATGTGGAGTCCCGCGGGAAAGGGTTCGACGAGGTAGCGGGTGTCGGAGCTGGAGGAGAGCCGCCGTCTTTCTTCTTCGTCCCAGACCAGCTCGACCGGATCCGTCCAGATCAACATGGGGGCGTCGGGCGGAAGGACGCCGGCCGTGTCCTCCACGATGATCTTGCCGTGCAGTTCCATGAAGACCGGTATGTCCAGGTCCAGCAGCCGGCCGGCCTCCCCGACCAGCGGTCCCGCGGCGAGGACGAGCTTGCCGGTTTCGAGGACCGTTCCGGATTCCAGTCTAACGCCCGTGATCCGGTTGTTCTTCGTGTCGACGCCCGTGATCTTGCCCCGGACGATCCGGCCGCCCCCGGAGGCGATGCGGTCGAGCATCCACCGGCCGAGCGATGGGACGTCCATCCAGCCGCACCGGCGCACGTGCAGCATGGTGGCCGTATTGTCCGTGAGAAAGGGATACAGCCTTCTGATCGTCTCCGTATCCATTACGAGGTCCGCGCCGGTCAGATCCGGTTGCAATCCCTCCGGTTGTGAAGGCACATAGGATCCGCCGTCGCGATGAATACGCAGGTAGCCACCACCCAGACCGGCCACCACTGCCGCCTCTTCCTTTAGCTTAGGAACGCGGCGCCGGTCGCCGGTCAGGAACACGTAGCCCCTGCGGTTCATCCGGATCGCGTTCCCGCTTTCCGCCGCCACTTCCTCCAGCAGGTCGATGCTCCGGCTGACGAACCGGAACATGGGCAGGTCGGGCCACCAGTTGCGGTAGGCTTCGGTCCCGTACGCGCTGGTCAGGGAAAGCGGCGGTCTTTCGTCGACGAGCACGACGTTCCGCACGCCGCGGCGAACGACGAGATGATACGCGGCGGACACGCCGGCCACACCCGCGCCGCAGATGACGATTTCCGCCCTGGTGGACATGGATGTGCTCATCGGGTAAGGGCGTCAGGCGGCGCCAGCGTGCTCATGCCCCGGCCACGGTCGGCCGCCAACGCGCTCATGCCTCGGCAGCGGGTGGCACCAGCCTGCTCATGCCTCGACCACGGGCGGGCGCCTCTTCCAGGTCCCGGTCGCGTGTTCGAAGGCGTGGGCGAGTTGAAGGACGCCGAGTTCGTCTTCGTGCCGTCCGACGATCTGCAGTCCCACGGGCAGGCCCGAGGAAGTGAATCCGCAAGGCACGGAAATGGCGGGCAGGCCTGTGACGGTGACGTAGTAGCACGACTTCATCCAGTCGATGTAGGTCTCCATCTGCACGCCGTCGATTTCCGTGGGGTAGGGCGTATTCACGTCGAAGGGCGGGACCTGGCTGACGGGGAAGACCATGAAGTCGTGTTGTTCCATGAAACTGCGGACCCGGTGGTACAGGGTGGTGCGGTCCACCTCCGCGCGGGCGATCTGCGGTCCCGTAAGAGCGAATCCGGCTTCGAGGTTCCAGATGACCGTGTCCTTGATCTGATCGCGGTGGGTCTCGAGGAGGTCGCCATAGCCCTGGATGAAGCTCCAAGCCCGCAGTGTCTTGAAAACCTCGTCGGCTTCGGCGAAGTCGGGCTGGCCCGGCTTGACGGTCATGCCCAGGTCCTCGAATACCCCGCGCTTCGCCTCGATGGCCGTGGTGACGTCGGGATCCACGGGCAGCCCGCCGAAATCCATGCTCCAGGCTACGCTCACCCCTTTGAAGTCGCGTTCAAGCGGCATGGCGAAGGGCTGTCCAGGTTCCCGAATGGCCAGGGGCGCGCGGGGATCGGGTCCCGCGATGGCGCTGAGCATGAGCGCGGCGTCCGCCACGGTCCGGGCCATGGGACCCTGGACGCTGAGCCTGCCCCAGGCGTTGACGGACGGCCATCGCGGCACGCGTCCCGGCGCGGACCGCAGCCCCACCACGTTGCAGAAGTTGGCCGGGTTGCGCAACGAGCCGCCCATGTCGCTGCCGTCGGCGATGGGCAGCATGCCGCAGGCCAGGGCCACCGCGGCACCTCCGCTGCTGCCGCCGCAGGTCCGGTCCGTGTCGTAGGGATTCAGCGTCGCGCCGAAAACCGGGTTGAAGGTCTGGGAACCCGCGCCGAATTCCGGTACGTTGGTCTTGCCGAAGGAGATCGCCCCTGCCTTCTTCAACCGCTCCACGATCAACTCGTCCTGGCCCGGGACGAAATCGTGGAAGATCGGCGAACCGTAGGTCGTCCGGACGCCTTTGGTCAGCACCAGGTCCTTGTGGGCGATAGGCAGGCCGAAGAGGGGCCCCCGCGCTTCGTTTCGCGCGATGGCCTCGTCGGCCTTACGGGCGCCATCCAGCGCCTGGTCGGGATGATAGGTGACGATGGCATTCACGGCGGGATTCACCCGGTCGACCTGGGCCAGGTGGGCCTCCATGACCTCTGTCACGGACACGTCCTTGCGGCGGATCATGCGTACCAGATCGGTCGCAGGAGTGAAGCACAGTTCGGATGCGGGCATAGCGCGCCTTTCAGCCAAGGATTTCCTTCAAGGCCCCGGTGAAGATCCGGCTTTCCGCCTTGTTGCCGTAGGAGACCCGGATCATGCCGGAAATACCCCAGGAAGTTTCGGCGTTGATCACGATGATGCGCCGCTCGGCCAGCGCCTGCGTCACCGCTTCCGCGTCGCCCACCTCGATCAGGACGAAGGCCGCCTCGCTGCGGACATACGGCAGTCCGAGTGATTCGCAGGCCTCGTAGTAGATCGCCTTGGACGCGGTCGCGGCCTCCCTGGAGCGGACCACGTGGTCCGGATCGTCGAGGGCCGCGCAGGCGGCGGTCAGCACCAGGGCGCTGGGCGATCCCCCGTGGTACTGGCGGACGCGCGCCATCATGTGGGGCTGACCCACGGCGTAGCCCAGCCTGAAGCCCGCCAGGCCGTAACCCTTCGAAAAGGTCCGTACCAGGAGGACGTTCTCGTGTGCTCTGACCAGGGCGCTGCCGTCGGCGCACGCGCCGTCCTCCACCAGGTCGATGTAGGCCTCGTCCAACAAGACGATCACGCGTTCGGGCAGTTCTTCGACGAAGCGCGACAGCGCGTCGTGGGTAACGACGGTGCCCGTCGGATTGTTCGGGTTGGTAATGACGGCCATGCGGGTCCGTTCGTTAACGGCAGCGGCCATGGCCTCCAGGTCGTACACGTACCGCGGCGTCAGGGTGGTCCGCACGGACCGGGCCCCTATATCCTCCCCGTACCGGACCATCAAACCGAAAGCGGGATGAGGTTCGATCACCTCGTCTCCGGCGGACAGGAAAGCCCGTGCGATGGCGTGCATCAGGTGCTCGGCGCCGTCGCCGACCCGTATCCAGGCATTCTCCGAATCGAGACCGGGCAGCGAAAGTCTTTCGTCGTGCGGCACGCCGTGCAGTTCGGCCAGTTTTCGGAAAAGGTCGATATGGTCGGGGTCTTCGTAGCGGTTGATCTGATCGCTGCGCGATTTCACCGCTTCGATGACGCCGGGAGACGGCCCGAGGGGGTTTTCATTCCGGCTCAGGCGCACGATACCCGGAGGAAGGCCGACGCTCTGGTGGTTTTCATTCACCGCGGTCATGGGCGTTGCCACAGCGCTATTTCCAGTTCTTCGAAACCCGTCTTACCTGCAACACGCCCACCAGGATCAATAACACGATGATTCCCCGGGTGAGCAGCAGGTAGGGAATGTCTTCGGGATTGGCGTTGCGCAGCAGGAGAAGGTCGAATCCGGCCTGGTAGGTCCACACGACGAGCAGGATCGCCAGCGACACGGGCGTAACGTACTTGATCATGTAGTAGAAGATCCGAGGTATCTGGATGGCCGCGCCTTCGTTGATCTCCTCCCAGGCCTTGTCCATCCCGAATATCCAGGCGAAAATGATGATCTCGAGGAAGGAGAAGACGACCAGTCCCACGGTCCCGATCCAGAAGTCCAACTCGTCGATTACGCCGTGTTCGATGTTGAAGACAATGAAGTTGCCGAATATGAACAGGAAGGAGATCACGAAGAGGGCCGCTTTCTTCCGCGGCCATCCCATTTCGTCCTGCAGGAAGGCCATGGGCGGCTGCGTGAGTGCCACCGTCGACGTAATCCCCGCGAAGAAGAGCAGGCCGAACCACAGCGTGCCGATGAATTGACCAAGCGGGAGTTGCTGGAAGATCAGCGGCATGGACTGGAAGCCCAGGTCGAAGGAGCCGCCCGTCGCGATCGCCTCGGTCGCGGTGACGCCGAAGAAAGCCACGGCCACCGGTATGGCGATGGAACTGCCCAGCACCACTTCGGCGAACCCGTTGCTCATGGAGGTCGTCAACCCGGTGAGGGCGACGTCCTGACGGGCGCGGACATAGCTCGCGTAGCACTGCATGCTGCCGATGCCGATGCCGAGGGAGAAGAAGATCTGACCCGCGGCCGCAAGCCACACACTGCCCTCGGACAGACGGCTGAGGTCCGGGTTCCAGATCCAGGCGAAACCGGCCATGACGCTTCGGTCGGGGAAGTCCGGATCGGGCGTGCCCAGGGTCAGTACACGGGCCACGAGCACGATGGCGAATATCAACAGCATGGGCATGGCGAACTTGGCCAGGGTCTCGATGCCCCGCACCACGCCGCGGCTCAGTACCCAGAATACGATGCCGAGGTTGATGAGGAAAAAGACGTAGGCGGTGGCGACACTGCTGAAGTAGGAACTCTCAGTGACCCCCTGGAAACTGCTCAGGAACGCGCCCATCTCCGCCTGGGTTTCTATACCGAAGTACTGGCCGGTCAGGGAGAAGAAGCTGTAGGCCAGGGTCCACGACTGCACGTAGGAGTAGTAGAGGGCGAAGGCGACCGGCGCCGCGATGCCGAGCACGCCGATGTACTTGGCCGCCGGGTGTTTCCAAAGGCGGTACAGGATGCCCGGGGTGGTACCGTGGCCGTGCTTCCCGCCGAACCGCCCCACGCTCCATTCCACCCACATCATGGGGATGCCCACGACCAGGAAGGCGACGAAATAGGGGATCATGAAGGCACCGCCGCCGTTGGCGGCCGCCTGTACGGGAAACCGCAGGAAGTTTCCCAGGCCGATGGCGTTGCCGGCCATGGCCATGATCAGCCCCAGGCGGCTTTTCCAGACTTCCCTTACGTTATTCAAGGACATCCGGCACTCCTTCCAGTCTGACAGAGTTTATCCAGACGGACCGTGTGTTTCCAGACGTACAGGGTCTATTTGACCCGGCCCCGGCCGGCCACCGGCCAGATGACTTCCACCTGGTCTCCCCGTACGCCGTTGAGCTCGTCGTGCAGGTTGAGGGCCATCTCCTGGTGCAGGGGGATGACCGACAGGCGCTCGCCCACCCTGAACCGGTGCGCGCAGCGGGATACGTCCACGTGGCCGTGTTCCACGGACATGCCGTAGATCTGCGCCTCGGGATGTTCGATGATATGGCCGTAGGGTGTGGGCGGATAGCTGGCGAAGGTCTTCATGCCGCCGTCGATGATGATGCGGTCCGGGGTCGGGGCGCTCACCACGGTGCAGATCATGCGGCAGGGGCAGCGTTGGGGATCCAGCATGGCGGAAGTGCTGAGACGCTCCATGCCCTCCCAGATGTAGGAACCGCTGCGGGTCTCGGTGCAGCCCATGGCTTTGGAGTTTTCTTCGCCGCCGGTGCCGCCCCCGCTGATGATCTCGACGGGGATGCCCTTTCCGGTGATCCGTTCTATCGTTTCCGCCAGGAAATCCCTGGCCTCGGGATGGCTGGGGAAGATCATGACGCCCTTGAAAACGAGGCCGCGCAGGTCAGTAATGCGTTCGGCCAGCGTCGCCGCCGCTTCGGGCGACTGCACGCCGCAACGCTGCGTGCCCGTATCCAGCTCGATGATCACGTTGACCCGGCAGCCGTCATTTTCGGCCTGGTCCGAAATGCCCCGTGCCGTAGTCTCGTCATCGACGGCCACGAAGATCTCGGTCCGTTTGGCGACACGCGTCAGGCGTTCCACCTTGCGGGGACCTACGATGTTGTAGGGGATCAGGATGTTCTCGATGCCGGCGGCGGCCATGACTTCGGCCTCACCGAGTTTCTGGCAGCAGATGCCGATCGCGCCGGCCTTGACCTGCCAGTGGGCGATTTCCGGGATTTTATGGCTCTTGGTATGGCATCGAAGGCCAATGTCGAGATTCCGGCAGTGTTCCGCCATGGACGCGATGTTCCGTTCCATCAGGTCCAGATCGGCCACGTAGGCCGGGGTGTCCAGCTCGTCGATGTGCATGGTTACCCGCGTATGCTATGGGGGCTAGAGACTGCCCTTGGTGGACGGCACGCCGGATACTCGTTCGTCCATGGCCACGGCCTGGCGCAGGGCCCTGGCCGCCGCCTTGAAGATAGCCTCGACCTGGTGATGGGCGTTCACGCCGGAGAGGAGCGCAATGTGCAGGGTGACGCGACCGTGATGCACGAGGGCTCCGAAGAACTCCCGCACCATTTCCGTGCTGAAATCGCCGACCGAGGAACGCGAGAAATCAGCGTCGAATTCCAGGTGGGCGCGGCCGCTTACGTCGAAGACGGCCCGCGCCAGCGCCTCGTCCAGGGGTGCGTAGGCGTGGCCGAACCGCGTAATGCCCGATCCATCGCCGACCGCCCGAGCGATGGCCTGGCCCAGGCAGATCCCCACGTCTTCCACCGTGTGATGATCGTCGATATGCAAATCGCCGGTGCAGGCGAGATCGAGGTTGAACCCGCTGTGCTTGACGAAGCTGCCCAGCATGTGGTCGAAGAAACCGATGCCGGTTTCTCCGGCGAGATTTCCTTCGCCTTCGAGGGTCAGGGTCAGTTCGATGCGGGTTTCCAGGGTTTCGCGCGTTACCGTGGCGGTGCGAGGCACGTATTCCTCTATGCGATGGCGAGTCGCCGAAAGTCGTTCAATCGATTGGCGTCAGGTTCGACCTGTTACAGTAGACGCGGGGATCGGGATTGTCAAGAGGTTCCGGCCTGCGAGCCAGCCCGCAAACCGGCCTTAGTGCCGGCCTGCGCTGCACCGTGCGTTCCTGCTCCGACAATCCTTCACCTGGTCGTAACGATTGTCTTTTAAAACCTATGTGCATCCGCCCCGGTGAGAGATGGGAAAGGGATGCCAATATACACGTTCGCTACACGGGAACGACCCATGAAAAGAGCACACGGAGTATCGAGCATTTCGCGGTTTCTTCAACGCAACCCGGGCTGGTCCCAGGTGGTATGCGTCGTGGGAGTTGCCTTGCTGATTATCCTCGGTCCTATCCTGCTCTACGGACTGCTGTTCCAGTCCGGACCGGACTCGGTGCGGATGCTGTCCAACGTGCCCTGGTGGCCGGTCGTCCTCCTCGTGGCACTCGTCGCATTGCTCAGCCTGCTGCACGGGACCACGGGCGTAAGCGTCCAGAAGCTGCCCGACAAGCAGAAAGACGCGGGCGCCGCTGTCGAGCCACCCGAGCCACCCGAACCGTCCGCACCTTCTGAGCCGTCGGCACCTCCGACGCCAACAGGGCCGTCCGGGAAAAACGGCGATCCCCTTCGGTGCACGATGCATGAACGGTCACTGAATGGCATAAACCGCGTGGAAACGAAACCGTAATACCTGCCTGGTCCGACAATGCCGGCCTGGTCCGATCCGGACTAGCCCCAATACCAGCGCGCTGCGATGGCGGCCACCACCACGGCCGTGGACTGAAAGGTCCGTCTCTCGCTGCGCAGGGCGGCGCCAAAATCATAGCGCGCCGGATTCCCCGCGGTGTATACGGTAAATCGGGGCAGAAAACGGGGTACCGCCGCGAAGTATGCTTCGTATTGTGCGCCGAAGGTCCTCCGCAGGCTTTCCTCCTCCAGCGATACGATGAGGCCGTACTGGATCCCGAAAGCGGCGACGAAAATCACGATCATGTGAGGCATCCAGGCCCAGGCCATCACGCACAGGCCGAGACTCAGCAGGAAGTTGCCGACATACAGCGGATTGCGTACCCGGCCATAGGGTCCGTTGGTGATGAGCGCTGGCGCTCCGACGTGGCGGGTGCGGGTGGCGGAGCCCGCGTAACCGACCGCCCACAGGCGTATGGATTCCCCGATCAGCACCAGCAGCCCGCCGGCAAAGAAGGTCGTCGGGCCGGGTTCGGCCATGATCAGGACCGCGATCAGGAGCGGGATCGGCGTATAGCTTCGGGCCGCGAAGACGGCGGCGCGGATATCCATGTTGAAGCTGGACCTCCTCGGTGTCGCTCGTTCGGCCTGACGGCCAGTCTACCGGCGTTACCGGCTGTTGGTTTCGATCTGCTCGATGACCGCCAGTGAGACGCGAAGGGCTTCGCGGCCGTCGAAGCCGGTCACCGGCGCCGGCGCATCACCGCGCACCGCCGCAACGAAGGATGCGAGTTCGGATTCGAGCGGCTCGCGCCGGTCCTTCGAGGTCTTCTGCCGCGTGATATGGCGGACGCGTCCATCGCCGGTGTTTACCGGTATTTTCAATCCCCGTGCTCCGGCCTGTCCGGGATCGTCGATCAGCCGGTAAATCTCGCTCTCGCCCGCCAGGAAGTCCATCGAAACGTAATGATCGCGTTGAAAGATCCGCAGTTTGCGCATTTTCTTCAGTGAGATGCGGCTGGCTGTAACGTTGGCCACGCATCCATCGGCGAACCGCATACGGGCGTTCGCGATGTCCACCTGGTCGGAAATCACGGCGACGCCCGTGGCGTCCACCGACGCCAGGTCCGATCGGACGAGACGAAGGATGAGATCGATGTCGTGGATCATGAGGTCGTGGACGACGGACACGTCCGTTCCCCTGGGGTCGAAGGAGGCCAGGCGATGCGCTTCGATGAACCCGGGGGCGATTTCCATGCCTTCGAGGGCCCGGAAGGCGCCGTTGAACCGTTCGATGTGTCCCACTTGAAGTACGAGGCCCCGGGATTCCGACAAATCGATGAGCCGGTCGGCTTCCGCTACGGTCGCGGCGATCGGTTTCTCCACGAAGGTGTGCAGGCCTTCTGCAAGGGTGAACGACGCCACCTCGCAATGCGCGGTTGTGGGTACGACCACGGTGGCCGCATCGGCTTCTTCCACGACGCGTGACAGGCTGCCGATCGCTGTCGTATCGTAGCGGCGGGCAACCTCTTCCGCCCGTTCTTCGCGTATGTCGTACACACCGGAAAGCAGCACGCCGGGCATGCCCGAAAGCACCCGGGCGTGGGCTTCACCGAGTCGTCCAACGCCGATTACGGCCATTCGCAATTCGTCCAAGTGCGGAGACTCCCTGTCAACCTGCCTGCTGTTTGTCAACCTGCCCGCTGTTTGTCAACCTGCCTGCTGTTCAAACGTTGATACGATGCCCGCCGCTGGAAAGCCGGCAAGGCCGGCACGGCAACGGTTGGTTCCGGCCGGGAGACGGCTGGAATGTAGATGCCGGCCCGGCGAACGGTCAACCTCTTTGGCTCCGGCATACCGGCTTTGCGCCGCTACTTTAAGTTGACAGCCTCCCGTAATGCGTGTTGATTTCAGTCACGTAAAACGACCCTTGAATCCCCCAAGAGATGACCTCCATGGTCCTGCTGCAGCGGCTCCACGTCACATCGCCGATCGCCGGGTTCGGGCTCGCCCTCTGTTCCGCCCTGTTCATCTACCTGAGTATACCCAAGTTCGACTGGTGGCCCCTGGCCTGGGTCGCTTTCGTGCCGGTCATGGTCGCGTTGCACGACGCCGGACGAAACGGGTCCTTGACCAGGGTGGCCTTAATCTCCCTGGTTTTCGCCTTCGTTTCAGGCGTCGCCAAAGTGTACTGGATCCGGGAAACCGTCATGAATTACGGCGGCCTGAACTTGGCGCTGGGCCTGGTCAGCATGGCGGGCGTGGCCTTTGTCGTCGCCCTGTACGCCTTCATTTTCGGATTGTACGCGGCACGGGCCGACTGGAAGTCCCCCCTTTTCCCGTTGTTCGCGGCCGCGCTGTGGACGGCGCTGGAATACATCCAGACCTATGTTTTCACGGGGTTCCCCTGGGAACTGCTGGGTTACTCGCAGTACCTGGTCCTTCCCGTCATACAGATTTCGAATTTCACGGGCGTCTACGGCGTGAGCTTCCTGGTCATGCTTCTCAACGCGACGCTGGCCATGGTTTTCATCGCCCTTCGCGAGCGTAACGCCTGGCGCGCGCCGGTATTCGCCATGATGCTGTCCTGGCTGGTCCTGATCGGCGCGACGGGATACGGATGGTGGTCGATAACCCAGGCACGCGACCTGGAGCGGATGACCCCCCCGGTCAAGGTAGCCGTTGTCCAGGGCAGCAAGGAACAGGGCATAAAATGGTCAGAGGCGGAGGTCCAGCGGACCGTGGACGTCTACAGGGATCTGACGCGGTCGATACTCCCCCAGGATCCCGAGTTTATCGTGTTCCCCGAGACGGCGATGACCTTCTGGCTGGAAAGCCCGGCTTATGAAAAGTACAATGAACAGGTGCACGCGTTGACCGAGGAGGCGGGCGTTCCGCTGCTTACCGGCGCACTGGGTTACCGGCCTGGTGAAGACGATATTTACAACAGCGCCTTTCTGTTGCTGCCCGCCCGGGGGATCGTGAGTTCCTACAGCAAGATGCACCTGGTGCCCTTCGGCGAGTATCTCCCTTTTCCTAGTCTGTTTTCCTTTCTTTCCGGATTGACCGGCGCGATCGGCGATCTCACGCCCGGGGACGAACTGACCGTGATGCCGCTCACCGGGCAGGATATGCGTGTCGGCACGGTCATCTGCTACGAATCCATTTTCCCTGATCTGGTCCGTAGATTCCCGCTGAACGGCGCCGACGTGCTCGTGGTCATGACCAACGACGCCTGGTTCGGGACCTCATCGGCACCCGCCCAGCATTTCTCCATGGCGGTGTTGCGCGCCGTGGAAAACGGCACGCCGATTATCCGCGCGGCGAACACGGGGATATCGGGGTTCATCTCCGTTACAGGCGCCGTTTACGGCACCACGCCCATGTTGGTTGCCACGACCACCGTCGAGAACGTGCATCCGAACCGGGGCGGGCTCACGTTCTACACCCGTTACGGCGACGTGTTTGCCCTCCTCTGCTGTGTGCTGGCCGTCGTCGCGGCAGCCCTGGCGGGCAGCAGGACCGTCATTCACCTCAGGCGCCAATCCAGATAATCGGGCTGTCCGGGCCGGCCAGACTGCCGGGCCGCAAATCACCCTCGCGGATGGTACCGGGTGTACACGTCCTTGAGGTATTCGCGGTCCACGTGGGTGTAGATCTGCGTGGTGGCGATGTCCACGTGGC